>VGCJ01000029.1 GCA_016870035.1 Alphaproteobacteria bacterium | reverse complement strand
CATTCTCCTCGGTGAGCTGCTTCAGCTCTCAGACTTATTCAGACTGGAGATCGCCATACTGCTTCTTCCAGCGATGGAAGGTCTGTTCCGAGATCCCGATTTGCCGGATCAGGTCGGCCACGGCCATAACTAACGTAATAGCCGGATCACTGCACGGGGTCTGGCCAGTCTGGCGATCAGGTACCGCCCGGTGTCGATTTTTCGTTTTCTTGGCCCGCTGGTTGTGCTTCAATTGTGGTAGAGGTTTTTCAGGTTTGGAGTATAAGTCGTGGCGACCAAGAAGAAGACCGCCCTTCCGTCTGTGAAGGCGAAATTGGCCACTTTGGCCAAAAAAGCGGCTACCAAGAGCGGATCTCAGGCAAAATCTCGTGAGTCCAAGACGGTTTCCGCGTCCGTGAAGTCATCGAGCGTTGCCGCGCCCAAGGCCTCCGCCAAGCCTGCCACCAAAATCACGCCGAAGTCCGCTTCAAAATCGCAAACCGCCACGGCGGCCAAAAAGCCCACCACGGAGAAGGTCGTCGCCAAGACGAAGGCAGCCCCGCAGGCTGAAACCAAAGCTGCCGTTTCAAAATCGGTAGCGAAAATCGTAGCGGCACCTAAGTCAAAGCCCGTCGCCAAAGCGCCCGCAGCGCGAAAGGAAGCGGCCGCTCCAAAGATAAAAAAAGAAATCGCTCCCGAAATCACGCTGAGGTCTTTTGATTGGTATGCGGCGGCGAAAGAACGGTTCTCGGTCGCGAAGAAACGCGAAGCCATGGGCTACGTCTCGGCAGAACGCTTCGCGCGCCTCACCGTTGAAGGCGAAGAGGCGTAAGCATCTTCACTGGTAGCCTGCCTTCATTTGGATCCAGTTCCCTCTTTGCACGTAAAGAGGCTGCGCTCTTTCGAGCGTAACGCTTGCGCGCATCTTCTCTATAACGGTCAGAAAAGCAGGATCATTGACGTGACGAATTCGACTTCGAAATCGCGTAAGACGCGGATCATTGAAGCACTTGTCATTGCCATCTTGGTCTTCACAACCGCCACCATCGGCAGCCACGCGACGATCCCTAATATTCCCGATTGGTATGAGGGGTTGATCAAACCGTCATTCAATCCGCCAAATTGGATTTTCGGCCCTGTATGGACATTGCTCTATGTGTTGATGACTTATGCCGCGTGGCGTGTGATAGGCCGTATCGATACACGACGTGATACAATTTTTATTGCATTTGTATTTATCGCGCAGCTTATTTTCAACGCGTTGTGGTCAATCGTATTTTTCGGCATGCATAATCCCGCTTATGCTCTCATCGTCGTTGTTTTACTCGAAGCCTCTGTGATTGCGATGATTCTTGTCTTTGCGCGTTACGATCGCGTTGCTGCCGTTACACAATTACCTTACGCAGGCTGGGTCGCCTTTGCGTCACTTTTGAATCTATCGATTGTTCTATTGAATCCAAATTAATTCAAAAAACTAGAACCCTCCAAAGAGAGCGACGTCGACAAGAGAGGCGATAAACAATATTACATCATGAATTGCCAACATCGTAGCTGAGGGCTGACCCGCTTTGTGGAGCGTTGTCGTTATCAAGCGCATGGCAAATGCTCAAATGGCGCACGCCACAAAAACGGCAATCGTCGCCCCGAGACCGGAGCGCGCAGCCGAAATGGCCGTCATGGTCGGAAAGCCGAGCGGTGTTGTCCATCTGGACTCTAGTCTTCTCTGATTGCCCTTACGCTATCAGATAAAGCGCATATTAGACAGGGGATTTAGTCCCGTGTCTCGGGCATAGCTCGGCCGATTTAGGGTTGGTCTCTTGTAAAAATAGAACAAAAATTCTAAAAAAAATAAATATTCCATAATTCAAAACTTGAGACCCTTCTCTCATGGCGACGACATACCCCCCGCATGATTTTGCCGAGCTGAAAGACCGCCTTGCGAATGAGGGCGAAGCTTTGCCACGCCGGCTGAAGCAGGTGACAGCGGCCCTTTTGAAAAATCCTGACGATATTGCCCTTTCGACTGCCGCTCAGCTTGCCGAAAAAATGGATGTTCAACCGTCAACCCTTGTCCGCTTTGCGCAAGTTTTAGGATTTCGTGGATTTTCCGAACTTCAATTGCTGTTTCGAAACCGGACACGCAAAAGCACGGTAGATCATCGCGCGCGATTAAAGACACTGACACAAAAGGGCACGGCAAAACTTTTTGATGAATTCGCTGAAGCAACCATCGCATCTTTTGAGCAGGCCCGTCATACGCTCGACCCTGAAAAAATTGACGCGGCTGTTCAAAGTATTGCTGATGCGGACACGATCTATCTGATTGCAAGCGGCCGCACTTTTCCGGCCGCAACTTATGCTGCCTATTCGTTCGCGGCTTTGGGCATCAAGGCTGTACTTGTCGATCAGATTGGCGGCATGGGAAAAACGCAATTAGCAACAGCCTCGTCCGCTGATGCTGTTTTTGCGATCAGTTTTTCGCCTTACGCATCTGAAACATTACATTTGATCGATGTCGCTCGCATGGGTCAAACACCGATTATCGCCATCACCGATCATGTAATGTCACCACTCGTGCCGGTTGCAGATATTTGGCTAGAACTCGCTGAAGCTGATTATGCGTCCTTTCGCTCGCTCTCCGCGACATATACGCTCATCATGACGCTTTCTGTTGCTGTTGCTAAAAAACGAGATTTGGAAACGCCTCCGAGATCATGAACAGAGTATGCGTCATGGACTTCAACTCTTCACGATGAGCCATAAATGATGAGACAAGACCGCGCTACCACGCCGCTTCCCGAGGAAGACTCTGTAAAGGATTTTCCTTTGCGCGAAGACATCCGCCTCTTGGGGAGATTGCTCGGTGAAACCATTCATGATTGTGATGGTGAACAAATTTTCTCAATCGTCGAAATCATTCGTCGTACATCAATTCAATTTCACAAAAGCAATGATTTGGCTGTACGCGCCGATCTTGAGTCAATTCTCAATAATCTCTCATCCGATCAATCCTCAAAAATTATTCGTGCTTTCAGTCATTTCTCCCATCTTCTCAATTTGGCTGAAGATCAGCACCATATTAGAAGAAATCGCGCGCATGAAATTGCCGGATCATCTCCGCGCAAAGGAACATTTCTTAATGTGCTTGCCATGGCGAAGAAATTTGGGATCGCCAAAAAGGATCTCTCTGGTTTTTTTGACAAGGCGCTCGTGAGCCCTGTATTAACCGCACATCCCACTGAAGTTCGGCGCAAAAGCACAATGATGCGTGAAATCGAGATCGCTGATCTGCTTGATCGCCGCGATCGAATTATAGCGACGCCTGCCGAGCGCGCGCGTATTGAAGAGGATATACGTCGCAATATCGTCACTTTGTGGCAAGCGAGTTTGCTCCGGTATACAAAACTGACCGTTCTTGATGAAGTAAGAAACGGTCTATCCTACTATGACTATACGTTTCTGAATGAAGTGCCTGACCTTCATTCTATGTTTGAAATTCATATTTATAATTACGATAATAAATCACCGACGAAGCCGATCAAAACCTTTTTGAAAATTGGAAGCTGGATCGGTGGCGATCGCGATGGTAATCCGTTCGTTGATTCTGAAGTGCTTCAAGAGACATTCAAAGAACAATCGGCACTGATTTTCGATTATTATCATCGTGAAATTGACGCGCTCTCTTTCGAAATACCTCTTCATGATGGGTTTATCTCCGTATCTAAGTCTGTATCAAAACTGGCCTCGGAGGCAAAAGATCGCTCGGTTCATCGTGAACGCGAACCTTATCGTTTGGCACTTTCGCGTATTAAAGAAATTCTAAAAGAAACACAGAAATATCTATATGACTTATCGAAAGCAAATGATGCCGTATATAAATCGGCCCAAGCCTTTCTAAACGATCTAAATCTCTTAGATCAGGCTTTGCGGCAAAGCGGAATCGATATCATCGCAGATGGGCGTTTGCGCAAATTAAGACGTGCGGTCGATTGTTTTGGATTCCATCTTGCCACAGTTGACTTGAGACAGAATTCGCAAGTCCATGGTCGTGTGATCGGCGAATTTCTTGAAGCGGTTTATCCCGGCACAAATTATGAAAACTTAAGCGAAGACGAAAAAATAAAAATTCTCTCAGCGGAATTGACGATGGCGCGACCCTTGATCTCCGCGCATCTTAATTATTCCGAAGAGACACAAAAAGAAATTAAGGTATTTCGCGTGGCATCAGAGTTCATTCATCTCTTTGGACCGCAGTCCATCGAGAATATGATCATTTCAAAAGGAGAAGCTGTTTCAGATCTTCTTGAATTGGCGTTGCTCAATAAAGAAGTGGGACTCATTGATCATAAAGGCCATTCAAAGATTAATATTGTACCTCTTTTCGAAACGATTGACGACTTACAACGCTGCGCCGATGTGATGGATCGCGCTTTTGCTTTGCCGGTCTATCGCAAATTTCTCGAAAGCCGCAGCAACCTTCAAGAAGTGATGTTGGGCTATTCTGATTCAAATAAGGATGGTGGCTTCGTCACCTCTGGTTGGGAGCTCTACAAAGCTGAATTACGGCTCATTGAAGTTTTTCAGAAACATAATATCTCGCTTCGCCTCTTCCACGGGCGTGGTGGGTCTGTGGGTCGAGGCGGCGGTCCAAGTTATGAGGCGATTCTGGCTCAACCTCAGGGCGCTGTTGATGGATCAATCCGTATCACCGAGCAGGGCGAGATCATCGCTTCGAAATATTCAAATCCGGAAGTCGGGCGAAGAAATCTAGAAATTCTTGCAGCCGCAACGCTTGAAGCGTCTCTGGTTCATGCCGATCAACCAAAGCCTAAGCCTGAATATCTCGTGGCGATGGATGAAATTTCTGAGCACGCTTTTCGTGCTTATCGTGGACTCGTTTATGAGACCGACGGGTTTCTTGATTATTTCTGGAACGCCACGGTTATCAACGAAATCGCAACGCTGAATATTGGCTCACGGCCTGCCTCGCGTACAAAGTCGAGGCGTATTGAAGATCTACGTGCAATCCCTTGGGTGTTCAGTTGGGCTCAATCCCGTCTCATGTTGCCTGGCTGGTATGGCTTTGGCAGCGCAATCAATGCCTATCTTAAAACGCATAACGAGCAAGGTTTGAAGACACTTCAAGCGATGGCGCACACTTGGCCTTTCTTCAAAACACTTCTTTCAAATATGGACATGGTTCTCTCAAAGAGTTCTATTGCGATTGCCTCGCGCTATGCAGAACTTGTACCTGATCAAAAACTTCGCGATGACATCTTTGGTCGCATTGAAACAGAATGGCGCGAAACTATTCGTCATCTTTTGGCGATTACAAATAAAAAGACGCTGCTCGCCGACAATCCTTTGCTTGCGCGGTCGATCCGAAATCGCTTCCCTTATCTTGATCCGCTCAATCATCTTCAAGTCGAATTGTTAAAGCAGCAACGACAGGAAGCTGGTAAAAATCATGTGCTTGAGGGGATTCAGCTCACAATCAATGGTATCGCTGCGGGACTCCGAAATAGTGGCTAAACAATCGTTTTTTAAATAGGTAATTGTATCATAGTAGCTCCCAAAACACTCGATCTCATCGCCATTGGTCGGTCATCGGTTGACCTATATGGTCAACAGATTGGCGGACGGTTGGAAGATATGGCAAGCTTTTCAAAGGCGGTTGGCGGAAGCCCAACTAATATTGCCATCGGGACAGCGCGTCTTGGTTTGAAGAGCGGTTTGATCACGCGCGTTGGGGATGAGCATATGGGTCGCTTCATTCGCGAGTAATTAGAACGCGAGGGTGTCGATGTTTCTGGTGTTCACACAGACAAGACACGACTTACGGCTTTTGTGTTGCTCGGTATTCGTGACGATAAATCCTTCCCCTTGATTTTCTACCGTTCTGATTGCGCGGATGCAGCGCTTGATGAAAGCGATATCAATGAAAAGTATATCGCTTCGGCGAAATCCATAGTTGTGACAGGAACGCATTTTGCAAATGTGCATAATGCAGCAGCTCAAAAAAAGGCGATGAAACTGGCCAAGAAACATGGCGCGAAAATCGCATTCGATATTGATTATCGCCCCAATCTCTGGGGGCTAGCTGGGCATGATGCTGGTGAAGAACGCTATATCAAATCAGGCGATGTAACAGCGCATCTTACACCCATTCTCGGTCAGTGTGATTTGATTGTCGGCACCGAAGAAGAAGTGAAGATTGCCGGTGGCGAAGATACGCCTTTGGCGGCGTTGAAAGCCATTCGTGAAAAATCATCCGCCATGATCGTTATGAAGTGGGGTCCTATGGGCTGTGTCGTATTTCCCGGAGCGATTCCTGAAGATATTGAAAAGGGATTGAAGGGTCCGGGTTTTCCAGTTGAAGTTTATAATGTGCTCGGTGCTGGTGACGCATTTATGTCGGGTTTTTGCTCGGGTGGCTTCGCGATGAATCGATCGAAACATGCTGCTCTTATGCCAATGCGAGCGGCGCTTTCGCCGTCTCGCGCCTCTTATGTTCCGCCGAATATGCAACATTCACAGAAATGCAGCATTTTATCAAAAATGGCGCTGAAACGCCCGCTGTGCGCCACGATGCGGCACTCACACATCTTCATTGGACAACAACGCGCGACGCAGTAACATCGTATAAAAAAGTAGACCGCATTTTCGCGCTTGCGATCGATCATCGCGCACAACTCGAAAAAATGGCCGATGATTGTGGCGCGCCACACGATCAGATTAAGAAATTTAAATCGCTCGCATTGGATACGGCACTTTCTGTGGCCAAAGGACAAAATGGCTTTGGCATGTTGCTAGATGGCACCTATGGGCGTGAAGCACTTTTTAAAGCGACAGGACATAATTTTTGGATCGGACGGCCGGTCGAAGCGCCAGGCTCTCGACCACTTGATTTTGAAGGGGGTGGTTCGCTTGCTGCAAAGCTTATCGAATGGCCGGTTAATCACATCATCAAATGTTTGTGCTTTTATCATCCCGATGATCCGGTTGAACTCAGAGAAAAACAAGATCGCGAATTATTGCGGTTACATGACGCAGCTCATAAACTTGGGCGCGAGCTTTTGATTGAGATCATCTGTGGTAAACATGGAGCGTTAAAAGATGATTCCACAGCTTCAGTCATTGAACATTTCTATCAATTAAAAAACCAGATTGGTGGAAGCTTGAAGCGCAGCTAAGTCCACAAGCTTGGATACAGATTGAAAAGATGATCACGACGAATGATCCCTTATGTCGTGGGATAATGGTTCTCGGTCTTAATGCACCGGAAGCGTAATTGATCGATGCTTTTGCGCTCGCAAAAGCCCATAATTTGGTGAAGAGTTTTGCGATTGGACGAACCATTTTTGCCGAACCGGCTCGGCAATGGCTCGCAAATAAAATGACGGATTCTCAAGCCGTCGACGCGATGGCGCAATCTTTTTCAAGTCTCGTTACGGCGTGGGAAAAGATTTGAAAACGGATAAGTGAAAAGGAATTGCTTTATGTCTGATCTTCTCATTCATTCTTCAAAGCCTGATCCTCGCGGACGCGTTTTGTCGGTCACGTCGGAATCGGCACAGTGGCACTATGTTGGCTTTGAAGTTTTTCATCTCACTACTGATCAAGAGATGAGTGAGAGTGCGGGGTCGAATGAGCTTTGCCTTGTGATCCTTTCCGGTAAAGCCGAGATCTCGGTCAATCAAAAATCATTTGGCATATTAGGTGAGCTCACAAATGTTTTTGACGGTCTGCCTTGGTCCGTCTATGCACCATGCCAATCAAACTACAAGGTCAAAGTCATTACCGTTTTGGAGATTGCGATTTGTAAAGCGCAGGCCAAACAGACGTTTGAACCGCGTGTAATCGCGCCCACAGACATTGCGCAAGAGACGCGCGGACAAGGTACAAATATTCGTTATGTTCGTAATATTCTTCCTGATACATCGCCTTATGCAGAAGCACTTCTGGTTATTGAAGTGATTACCCCTGGCGGTCACTGGTCATCATACCCGCCGCATAAGCATGATACGGATTATTATCCACACGAAACCTATCTTGAGGAAACCTATTATCATCGCCTCAGTCCACCGAGCGGCTTCGGCTTGCAACGCGTCTATACAGATGATGGTACGCTTGATGAAAGCATAGCGATTCGTGACGGCGATGTTGTTTTGGTTCCAAAGGGGTTCCATCCGGTCGCAGCGCCGCATGGATTCGATCTTTATTATCTCAATGTTATGGCGGGCCCGAAGAAATCGTGGAAGTTTACGATGTCAAAGGACCACGCCCATATCGGGTGGACGTCAACACCGGCCCGTTAGCGCTTGCTTTCGAGTAGCGAGGCGGCGTATGGAATTTTTAAATTAAGTCAAAGCGTAACTTCGGGAGATTATGTGATGGTTCAAGAGCTCACCCATTATATCGGCGGAAAACATGTGAAGGGCACGTCGGGCCGCTTCGCCGATGCGGTTTGGCCGATGACTGGCGAAGTCGCTTCAAAAGTTCCGCTCGCTTCAAAAGCTGAAGTCCGCGCCGCCGTTGAAAATGCGAAAGCCGCGCAGCCCGCTTGGGCCGCCACCAATCCGCAGCGCCGCGCACGTGTGTTGATGAAATTTCTTGAACTCGTTAATGCGGAATATGACTCGCTTGCTGAACTCCTTGCAAAAGAACATGGCAAGACAATCGCCGATGCGAAGGGCGATATTCAACGTGGACTTGAAGTTGTCGAATTCTGTATTGGCGCGCCGCATATGCTCAAAGGCGAATTCACTGATGGCGCTGGCCTCGGCATCGATATGTATTCGTTGCGCCAGCCGCTCGGTGTTGTTGCAGGTATTACACCTTTCAATTTTCCCGCCATGATCCCGCTCTGGAAATGTGCCCCGGCCATCGTATGTGGTAATGCATTTATTCTGAAACCTTCAGAGCGCGATGTGGGTGTGCCTCTTCGTCTCGCTGAACTCTTTGTTGAAGCTGGCTTGCCTGCAGGCATCTTGAATGTTGCGCAAGGTGACAAAGAAGCCGTTGATGCGATCCTTGATGATCCAGATATCAAAGCGGTTGGTTTTGTCGGCTCAACACCAATTGCCGAATATGTTTACACGCGCGGAACAGCTGCCGGAAAGCGTGTGCAATGTTTTGGTGGCGCCAAGAATCATATGATCATTATGCCTGATGCCGATATGGACCAGGCCGTTGATGCGTTGATGGGCGCGGGTTATGGCTCGGCGGGCGAACGCTGCATGGCGATTTCGGTGGCGGTTCCCGTTGGCAAAGCCACCGCAGACAAACTCATTGAGAAACTGATTCCACGAGTTGAGAGCTTAAAGGTCGGCACATCACTCGATCCGGCGGCTGATTTCGGTCCGCTTGTCACGCAGGCGCATCTCGACAAAGTGAAATCCTATGTTGATCTTGGCGTGAAAGAAGGCGCGACGCTTAAAGTTGATGGACGCAATTTCAAACTCCAAGGCTATGAAAAAGGCTTCTATATGGGCGGCTGTCTTTTCGACAATGTTACAAAAGACATGCGTATCTATAAGGAAGAAATTTTCGGACCTGTTCTCTCCGTTGTGCGTGCAAAAGATTATAATGAAGGTTTGGCGTTCGCCAATGATCACGAATATGGCAACGGTGTTGCGATCTATACTCGCGATGGTGATGCTGCGCGCGACTTCGCTTCTAAGGTGCAGGTTGGCATGGTGGGCGTGAATGTGCCGATCCCGGTGCCGCTTGCTTATTACACATTCGGCGGTTGGAAGCGTTCAGGCTTTGGCGATTTGAATCAACATGGTCCCGATGCTTTCCGCTTTTATACCAAAACCAAGACCGTGACTTCGCGTTGGCCGTCAGGCATCAAGGATGGCGTGGAATTCGTGATCCCAACGATGCGGTAATCTTCTGCGCTTGATTGTCGCGATTTAAGTGAAAAAGGGTGTCCGGCGGGCGCCTTTTTTTCATGTGCTTGACGTTTCCGAATTCACGCGCTTTGCTTTTTCCTATGTCGCGCGTCCAAAATTTCTATCAATTGCCGGAACTTTTTTCCGACTGGTTTCAAAGGCGTGGCTGGGCGCCCCATCCGCATCAGCTTGAGTTATTGAACAATGCGCGTGAGGGCGAGCATACGCTTCTGATTGCGCCGACAGGTGCCGGTAAAACTCTGGCTGGCTTTCTGCCAAGTCTTGTTGATTTAGCAGGTCGGCAGAGAGGCCTCGTTCCTCAATCGCTTCACACGCTTTATATCTCGCCCTTAAAGGCACTTGCAGTCGATATTGAACGCAATCTTGAATTTCCAATTAAGGATATCGGTCTTGATATTCGCGTTGAAACGAGAACCGGCGACACGCCCCAATCGAAACGCGTAAAGCAAGTGCAGAGACCTCCGGATATTCTACTTACAACACCTGAGCAAGTATCGCTTCTCCTCGCTCATCGCGATGCCAACAAATTATTTGGTGATCTCAAATTCATCATCATTGACGAATTACATGCAATCGCGCCGACAAAGCGAGGTGAATTACTCTCCCTAGCGCTCACGCGGTTATGCGCCCATGCGCCGACTTTTGTAAGCATTGGACTTTCGGCAACGGTGCGCAACAAGGATGAACTTTGTGCGTATCTTGTCTCACAATCTTCTTCCAATAAATTCGCAAAACTGATCGAGGTCGAAGAACGCGTAAAGCCTAATATCCGCATCCTCACCTCCGAGACCCGCTTGCCGCTTGCCGGTCACACCGCGTTCTCCTCAATGGTAGAAATTTACGGCGCGATCAACGCGCATAAAATGTCACTTGTCTTTGTAAACACACGGATGCAGGCTGAATTCGTGTTTCAAGCGCTTTGGAAAATCAATGATCAAGGATTACCCATCGCGCTTCATCACGGTTCACTCGATAGGGAACAAAGACGAAAAATCGAAGCGGCAATGGCCAATGGAAAATTGCGAGCAATTGTATGTACAGCCACGCTCGATCTCGGTATCGACTGGGGTGATGTTGATCTCGTTATCAATGTGGGAGCCCCAAAAGGATCAAGCCGGTTGATGCAACGGATCGGGCGTTCAAATCACCGTTTCGATGAACCCTCTGTGGCGCTTCTTGTTCCTGCCAATCGGTTTGAATCGCTTGAATGCCAAGCTGCGCTTGGCGCTGTTGCCGATAAAGAACAAGATACTTCGGCGCTTAGAACTCTATCCCTTGATGTTCTGGCTCAGCATATTTTGGGTATAGCCTGTGCCGGTGGATTTAACGCAGATGCTCTTTATCAAGAGGTCATCAGTGCTTATGCTTATCGTCATTTGGATCGTGAGAGGTTTGATCGCGTTCTAGATCTCGTTGCAACCGGGGGATATGCGCTTCGCGCTTATGACAATTTCGCACGGTTGAAAAAAGGATCGGACGATATTTGGCGTGTCAGTCATGATAAAGTGGCCCTTAGATATCGCATGAATATTGGTACGATCATCGAAAGCACAATGATCACTGTTAAGTTCGGCTATCGAAGTGGTTCGGGTCAAATTCGCGCAAGCGGTCGCAAACTTGGTCAAATCGAAGATTATTTTGCCGAAAATCTCGTTCCAGGCGATACGTTTCTTTTTGGTGGCGAAGTTGTGAAATTTGAATCATTTCAAAGAAATGAAGTTATTGTTTCCCGTGCGTCGCAATCATCATCACCTAAAATCCCTGTCTATTCGGGTGGACGCCTCCCATTATCCACTTATCTCGCAAAGCGTGTGCGTGAAATCATTGCACAGCCGAAATCCTGGACGCTCTTGCCCTTAGAAGTTTCCGAATGGCTGTCGTGGCAAAAGGACAAATCAATTCTACCGAAGAAAGACCAATTTCTCGTCGAATGTTTTCCTGAACGCGGGAAATTCTATATGGTTCTTTATCCCTTTGAAGGACGTCTCGCGCATCAGACTTTGGGAGTGTTACTGACAAAGCGCCTTGAGCGGTTAGATCTGAAACCACTCGGTTTCGTTTGTAATGATTATGGCCTAGCCATTTGGGCCGTCGAAGATATGGGAGCAGCCATTGAACAAAATCCCCATGTCTTGAGCAAGCTTTTAGCGGAAGATATGTTAGGCGATGATCTCGAGGCGTGGCTTGAGGAAAGCTCGATTATGCGGCGGGCATTCCGCAATTGTGCAATCATTTCGGGTCTGATTGAGAAGCAGTTGCCTGGCGAAAGACGAAAAACGCGGAGTCTGATAATTTCTTCCGATTTGATTTATGACGTTCTGCGTCGCTACCAGCCGGACCATGTTCTTCTTGAAGCAGCGCGCGCAGACGCAGCTTATGAAATGCTTGACCTTACGCGACTCAATGAAACACTCAAACGCTTATCGGGAAATATTATTTTCAAAAATCTAGAAAAATTATCACCGTTGTCGATCGCGATGATTTTGGAGATCGGTCGCGAAGCCGTCTATGGCGAAGGTGTTGAAGCTCTTCTTGCTGAAGCCGAAGCTGATTATCTTGCTGAGGCTTTGTCTTCATTCAAATGAGACCACATCAAGACTCACTGTTTCATATTGGTCATCTCGCCATTCAAATGGATCGTAGCGGCGCGCTTTATTTGCCTCAACATAAAATTATGATCGTAGCTGACCTCCATTTTGAAAAGGCAACAACGCTCCATGAAAAGAGAGGATCAGCTCTCCCACCTTTCGATTCGCGTGATACGCTTATTCGGCTACAAAATATCATCAAAAAATATCAACCGGATCAATTTATCTGCCTCGGTGATACGTGGCATGATTCTCGCGGGCCATCCCGTATGCAAAGAGAAGATCGCGATATCCTTCGAAACATCATTACAAACTGCCAAACAAATTTTATAATCGGCAATCATGACGAATCTATCTTGGAGGTCGACGGTCTCTCATTTTACTCGGAAATAATTATTGACGGTGTCGTGTTTCGTCACGAACCTGTTGAAAATGAAAATCTTCCTCAAATATGCGGACATTTACACCCGGTTGCAAAGGTAAAGCTCAAGGGACGCGTAATCAGACGCCGTTGTTTTTATCTTTCTAAAATGCAATGTGTGCTTCCAGCCATGGGTGCTTTGAGTGGCGGATTAAACTGTCTCGACTCGATATATAAAGGATTTATGTCGACAGAGGATCGGCGCGTCGTCATTTTGGGACGAGACCGACTGTATAATCTCGGAGTGAAAAGCCTCTTAGCTGATTAATTGGGCGACGTTTTTAGGCCAAAAATAAATGAGGCACCAAAGCCCGCAAGTACCGCGAGTAAAGCCGTCGCTATTCCATAAAGAAAAGAATTATGTTGAGCGACGAGTGCAATCCATCCCTCCCAAGGGGGTAGCGCTGACAAAGATATTTTGTTAGTGACCAAATCTTGCTTTTGAGAAAAGAAAGCGCTGACCAAGGAATATAAAAATCTCAAAGCGACGCCTATAATCAGCAATGCCAAAGTCAATCGAAAGCGGGCTCCTTTAACATAATGTCCGATAACTGTGCCGATATGCGCCCCGAATACACCACCAATAATGAGCGGAACGGCGAGAACAAGATCAATCGCGTGATTATAAATTGCGTGAAGAATTGTTGCGATGATCATCGTGAAAAAGATTTGAACTTGAGACGCGGCCACGGCGGCGCGAGTCGGTAATTGGAAAAAATAAATCAAAGCCGGCACAAACATAAAACCGCCGCCGACACCCAAGACCGAACCGATCAAACCAATACAGATAGAGAGAAGGAGAAGGGGGGGGAGGCTGATCGAAACATCAAATTTATGGAAATAGCGTTGCGATCCAAGACGAGATAACCATTGATGGAGCCGATTTGTAGCGGGTTTTTCGTCGATATCGTTTTGTAATGCTGTACGGAAAGATTTTATACTTTCTATCAGCATCAAGGCACCGATACTACCAAGAAGAATGACATAAGACCAACCGACAACAAGATCGAATTGTTCCACTTTATTTAAAAGATTGAAAATACCTATACCAAGGACAGTCCCTGTCATCGCGCCGATCAACAGATAGATCGTTAGTGTTTTATCGATTAGATCAGCGCGCCAGGCAGTCGTGGTTCCAAAACTTGCAGAAGCCACCAATTGAGCTGAGCCGGTTGCAACCGCAATTGTTGGAGGCACACCGAGAAAAATCAGAAGCGGCGTCATGAGAAAGCCGCCACCGACACCAAACAGTCCAGAGATGATGCCGATAAGAAGTCCGATGCCGGCGATGACAGCCACATTTACCAAAACGCCCGCAATCGGGAGGATGATGTCGAACATATCAAGCGACCTGCCGCATGCGCTGCGACAATGTCTCAAGACCCATTCCGATCAGCATTGCTGCGACAAAAATGAATGATTTGATTTCACCGCTCGTAAGCGATGCAATGGCGGGTCCCGGACAAAACCCTGAAAGTCCCCAACCGATTCCAAATATGGCACTTCCGATGATGAGTTTCATGTCGATCATTTTGAGATCAGAGAGAATGATCACTCGTCCAAACAGGCTCGACCTCCAATTTCTCGAAACTCGAAAGGCAAAGAAGGAGAGGAGAACCGCACCGCCCATTACGAAAGCGAGCGAGGGGTCCCACGCGCCTGTAACATTAAGAAAGCCGATAACTTTCGCAGTATCTGTCATGCCACTGAGCAAAAGTCCAAAGCCGAAAATCAATCCGACAAGAAATTCACCGACTCTTTTTATCATCACGCACCCGCCTGAACTTTATTCATCAGCCACACAGTGAGCATCGCGAATGCCATAAAGATGATTGTAGCAGTGATGGAACGGGGAGACAGTCGCGCGATCCCGCAGACGCCGTGTCCGCTCGTGCATCCGCTACCTAGGCTTGTTCCGAAGCCGACAAGAAGTCCTGCCACAACCAGCCAAATCATCGATTGCTCGATTCGAATGGCAGGGGCGATTCCTGCAAATTTTGCGATGAGTGGGGCGAGGATTAGTCCGGCCAGAAAACTGAGCCGCCAGCTGCGATCCGCTTTTGATGATTGCAAAAGACCACCCACAATTCCGCTCACCCCCATGATCCGGCCATGGAAGAGAATAAACACGGCCGCGGCCAACCCGATCAATAATCCGCCGGCAAAGCTCTCTATCGGCGAAAATTCCATCCAATTGATCGTCACGTCGCCCTCCTGACTCTATTCAGGATTACGAATGCCAGAAAAAACAACCGCTTCGCAACCTTTGAGGGTCTTTTTAGCTCGTTATTGGATTTTCGTTGGATCTACGCCAGCATTTTTACCGGCTCCCCGAGCGATTGCCAGCGCGCGGCGAGGGTCAATCGATAGCGGCGGCGGCTCATCGCCTGTACCAATAGCAAGGCTAACACTTTGCATGCTCTGCGGCCAATTGGCGATGGCTGAACTGGTCTCAATGCTGCGCGCTTCCATAAGACCATATTCAACACGCGATAGTCGATCGATACATCGTTCGATCGTTGCGTGCAGTGCGCCGAGGGAGGCAAAAAGTTTTCTATTCTCTGAAAGTTGAAGATCACGCAGGGTAGTCACTTGATCCGTCAGACCCTGGTGTCTCTCTTTTTTCTCAACGGTCAATTTAGCAATTTGTTGCAGTAGAATATCGATGAGATGTTCGATCGGTTCGCGTGATTTTGCATGGCTTGAATTATCATTTTCAAGAAGCTTGATTAGAGGAGACCAATCCGACTCTTTTTCACTGTTTTTGATTTTTGTTTCATTTTCGATCACCACGCAACATTTATCAATTTCACGAATAATTGCCATAAGACTAGGTGATTGATTAATCGCTTGATGTCCCAGATTTAAGCGCACGATGCAGGCTTCAAGTGTAATAAGGACCAACCCCACGCGCGATAAAGTTTGACCATAATTACTTGTTCCGTAGAGCTAACCAATTCGACGTCGCAAGTGCTCGAGAACGCGATAAGCTGATTCGAAATGATCAATTTCGCGAGTTTTCGACGCGGATAAAGACGCGGCAGATACTGCTTCGAGGTCAATAGAGCTATGCATTCGTGTCGTATTAAAACCTGAAATCGTCCCCGAACTCTTTGGTGTAGACACGGGTTCTGACATAGGTACCTCGGTTGCTACCATGCTCGCGATGGACGCCTTCAGGATTGGCCTCCAAACCCAGAAAATCTTTTAAACTATTGGAATTTCAAGGTTAATTTTAGGTAAATTCTATCTCAGTTTGAGATTAACCGGCGAAGGGCGGGCGTATTATCTTACCTTTGGTCATGAAAATGCTCAAAAAAATCACTACGAAACGATCCTCCGCGCCGAAGAACGACTACCTGAAGTCAATTATGAACATAGTTAATTTTTAGTTGACGTAAAGGAAAAATCAGACAATCCCTAGCGTGTGTTGGCTTTTGTTGTGTCTTTAAGTTATATTTGTTAGGAGTAGTCCAGTGCCAAAAGCGTCTGCATTAGCAAAGCGTTCCTCCACCGCCCGCGCTGCGGGAGCCAAAAAAGCCAAGGTGGGAAAACATGATGAGCATTTCTACACGATTGGTGATTTGTCCCGGGAATTTGGTGTTACCCTTCGCACTCTGAGATTTTATGAAGACAGGGGCCTCATTAAGCCGAAGCGTTCGGGTTTGACCCGTCTTTATAATGAGACGGCCCGCGCTCGTGTCCAGGAAGTCATCAATGCCACGCGTCTTGGCTTCACGCTTACAGAAATTCTCGATTTGATGGGTAAAGACAGCGGCGGCAAGCCGAAGGCTTTGAAGCTGACAAAAACGCAAATTACGCAGCAATTGACCCAGCTCGAGCACCAGAAGGCTGAAATCGACAAAGCAATCAGCCGCTTGAAGTCGATGCAACGCACCGCCTGAAATCGATCACGGCTTATTCATTGATGCCCCTCTCCCTCGGGGGTAGGTTCCTAATACACTGTCCCCCAAAGGGGACAGTGAGACTGGAACGAGCCGGAGGGACAATGCGCGAAGCGTTTATCTATGATCAAGTGCGAACGCCTCGCGGCCGCGGTAAACCAGACGGGTCCTTGCACGAAGTCACCGCCCTCGCGCTCGCGGCCCATGTTCTCAAAGCCCTAAACCAGCGCAACGCTTTCGATCATGCTTTGATCGATGATGTCGTTTTGGGCTGCGTCGACCCTGTTGGCGAAGCCGGAGGCGATATTGCTCGCGCGGCAGCCCTCGTGGCGGGGTATGGCGTGACTGTCCCTGGCGTGCAGATCAATCGCTTTTGTGCTTCGGGACTCGATGCCGTCAATTTTGCTGCGAGCCAGATTATTGCGGGGCAACAAGATCTCGCGATTGCCGGCGGTGTTGAATCCATGAGCCGCGTTGGCATCGGAGCTTCGGGGGGTGCTTGGGCTGTTGATCCGTCGATTGCGATTCCCGCCTATTTCATGCCTCAGGGCATCTCTGCAGATTTGATAGCAACAAAATATGGTTTTGATCGCGACGCGGTTGATCTCTACGCGGCCGAGAGTCAAAAGCGCGCCTCGAAAGCCTGGCAAGATAAACGATTTATCAAGTCAATCGCGCCTGTGACGGATGTGAATGGCCTTGTTCTTCTTGATCATGATGAACATATACGATCCACGACGACAGTTGAAACACTCGCAGGTTTAGAGCCTTCATTCGCGACACTCGCCGAACAAGGCGGCTTTGGCGCAGTGGCTTTGCAAGCGCATCCTGATGTCGAATTTATCAATCACGTCCATCATGCTGGAAATTCATCTGGCATTGTTGATGGCGCAGCTGCTGTGCTTATCGGCTCGGCTGATATCGGTAAACGCTTGGGTTTAAAACCGCGTGCAAGAATTCGAGCCTTCGCCAATATCGGATCTGATCCCGCTTTGATGCTGACTGGTCCCGTCGATGTCACAAAGAAGCTTCTTAATAAATCAGGCTATACGATCAATGATATTGATCTCTTTGAAGTAAATGAAGCTTTTGCCTCTGTAGTGCTTCGCTACATTCAAGCCTTCGATCTTGATCCTCAAAAAGTGAATCCTAACGGGGGCGCCATCGCGATGGGACATCCGCTTGGCGCAACGGGCGCGATGATCTTAGGAACGGCACTTGACGAGCTTGAGCGCACTCAAAAACAGCGTGCATTGATTACATTATGCATTGGTGCCGGTATGGGCACAGCCACACTTATCGAGCGGGTTTAAGGGAAAAACATCATGGCTCCTACTTTGACCCAATTCCGTTATGATATTGATCAAGATCAGATCGCACATCTCATATGGGACATGCCTGAAAAGTCAATGAATGTCTTTCTTGAAAAGACACTCGATGAGCTCGATCAAGTTGTGGATTATGTTGCCAAAACAGATGCCATTAAGGGCTGTGTGATTTCGTCGAGCAAAGCTGATAGTTTTTCTGGTGGCGCTGATATCGGTCTCATCAATAAACTCATCGATCAGGCACAATCGAAAAGTAGAAACGAAATCACAAGCGCGGATACCAAAGCCCTCATTTCCGCTTCAAGCTATATGAGTCGTATTTATCGCAAGCTTGAAACTTGCGGCAAAGTCTTTGCAATCGCTCTTCATGGTACATGTGTTGGCGGCGCTTTCGAATTGGCACTTGCCTGCCATTATCGCGTGATGGTTGATGATTCTAAAAGTAAAGTCGGGTTACCTGAAATAAAAATTGGTATATTCCCTGGCGCTGGCGGAACGCAACGTATGCCGCGCCTCGCGCAGACCGCTGACGCACTTTTGATGATGCTTAAGGGTGACCTTATTAACTCAGAAACAGCACTCAAATATCGACTCGTTGATGCCATAGCCAAAAAAAGTGAACTCATTGAGCGAGCGAAAGCTTTCATTTTGACCGGCGGCTCCGCTGTTCAAGTTTGGGATCGTGAATATTATAAACTTCCCTCAGGTCCTGTTTATTCCAAAGGCGGAATGATGGTGTGGCCGATGGCAAGCGCCATTTGCAGGAAGGAAACATACGACAATTATCCGGCAGCCCGCGCATTGTTACAGGCGGTCTATGAAGGTTTGCAGGTTCCGTTTGATCTTGGACTGAAAATTGAAAACCGTTTGTTTGCCAATATCCTTCGGACCACCGAAGCCAAATCCATGGTGCGTTCGCTTTTCGTGTCAACGCAGGCTCTCAACAAAGGTGCGCGCCGCCCGGCATCAATTCAAAAATCGGAATTAAAAACAATCGGTATTGTCGGCACAGGTTTTATGGGCGCAGGGATTGCCAGCGTGTCGGCGCTGGCGGGTTTGAAAGTCATTATGATTGATCAGACCATTGATCTTGCTCTAAAGGGCCGTGATCAAGCGCTTGCCACAATCGCAAAACGTCTGAAAACAAAGCCAGAAGATGTTGCTCAAAGCGAAACTGCAAATAATCTCATCGCAGCTGACAGTTATTCTACACTCTCGGAATGCGAGCTCGTCATTGAAGCTGTATTTGAAGATCCGGCACTTAAAGCGAAAACGCTTTCAACGATTGAAATCCATCTTAACCCTAACGCCATTCTTGCTTCAAACACATCAACCTTGCCGATTTCTGAATTGGCTGAGGCGTTAAAAAATAAAAATGATTTTCTTGGAATTCACTTCTTTTCACCGGTTGATAAAATGCGGCTCGTTGAATTGATCAAAGGTAAAGAGACAAGTGAGCGCGCGCTTGCAGTTGGCTTTGACTATTCGCGGTTGATCAGCAAGACACCGATCATCGTCAATGATGCCCGTGGCTTTTTCGCCAATCGTTGCGTTCTGAATTATCTTCTTGAAGGCCATCTCATGCTGGCTGAAGGTTATCCTCCTGCCTTTATTGAAAATGTCGCTCGTATGGCTGGCATGCCGGTGGGACCTCTCGCCCTTTCCGACGAAGTGGCACTTGATCTCATCCACCGTATCATCACCGCGACCCGCTCTGCCTTGGGCGAAAACGCAATTAATCCGGCGCAAGCTGAAATCATCACGTCTCTCGTCGAGAAACATCAGCGCTTTGGTCGCAAAAATTTTAGGGGCTTTTATGATTATGCGCCTGGTGCACCCAAACGTTTATGGGTTGGTCTTAAAGAATTTCATAAAAATTCACAAAACATCTATCATCTTGATATCGAGGAAGCAAAGTTCCGCCTGCTGGCAACCCAAGCGCTTGAAGCCGCGCGAACAATGGATGAAAATATTGTGCTCGATGCGCGTGAAGCTGATGTAGGCGCCATTCTTGGCTTCGGCTTTGCGCCCCACACCGGTGGCCCTTTGTCGATGATCGACGGTATGGGTGTTAAAATCTTTAATCAGAAATGTGAAGCATTACAGAAGCGCTATGGTAAGCGTTTTTCAATTCCAAAAAATTTGAGAGCGATGGCCGATATCTCCGGGCGTTTCTATAATTAAGAAGAGATGATCCATTCGGCTGCTGAGCTTCGTGTTTTCATGGCTAATACGGATTGCATAATTACGAACCGTAGAGATGCTGGCTTCATAGATTTATGAAGAAGAAAATACCCTCGGCTTGCGTTCGCTCACGAACAAGTTTTGACCGATCAGCCGTCAATAATATTGCAGGAAGATCGAGGCCAAATTTTTCACGCAAGGATTGGATAACATCAAGTCCTATCTCGTAGTCCAAATGATAATCGACAATGATAAGGGAATATTGAGTTGTCGATTGTTCAAATTCTTTTAGTGTTATGGCACCATCTTTGGCTGTATAGATCTTAAATCCCCATCCGGACATTAGAAGTTTCATACCTTCCAAAATCATCTCGTCATTATCAATGACAAGAATCGGTAGACCATTCGGAATCCAAATCTGTTGTCCACACGGACCCATATCCGTCGATTTTTTTATAGTTTTTCCCGAGAGGGGAACATCGATCGAGAAATGCGATCCGCGTCCGACATCCGAATGAAGTTTCAAGAGATGCTTGAGCAATCGCCAAGTTCTCTCAATGGTCGATAGATCAAGTCCCAATCCGCGCGCGACTTTCGTACCTTCATCAAGTCGCCTGAACTCCTCGAAAATAGCCTTTCTTTAGTCTCGTGGAATTCCGATACCCGTATCAATAATGCCGATCGAAATAACCGAACTTCGCCGCCGGCATCCAACCAGAACACGTCCCTAAGGTGTGTAATTGATCGCATTGGAGACTAAATTCTGAATCATAAGACGCAGAAGTCTCTTGTCAGATCGAACCGCCAAACTCGTGTGAACAAAACGAAGATCTAATTCCTGTTCTTTGGCGCTGGGTTCAAGCTCAATGCGTAATTGAGAGAATAGATGCTCAATTAGAAAATCTGAAAGCTCTGACTTTTGCGCGCCGGTATCAAGTCGTGACATATCAAGGAGTGTTGCTAAAATCTCTTCAAACACTTCGAGAGACGTAGCAACATTTTGAACGAGCTGCCCGTCCGATGAGAATATATCCTTCTCAAGTAGAGCTGCCGAATAAAGGCGTGCAGCATCTAAGGGTTGAAGAATGTCATGGCTTGCGGCGGCGAGAAAGCGTATCTTTGAAAGATTGGCGTCGTCAGCTTCTGCTTTGGCGTTCAAAAGTTCACGATTAATCCTTAGCAATTCATCGGTTCGTTCGCGTACTCGACTTTCAAGAAGTTGATAGGCCGAGAATAAATCTTCCTCTGCCTTCACGATTTCCGTAATATTGGTATAAGTTGTAACAATACCTCCATCAGCGAGATGTTCGGAGTGAATTTCGATCCAATGTTCGGCAGGATGTGTACGAATTTGAACAGGATGAGTGTCACGTATAAAACTTTCTAAGCGTCGCCTGAAATAAATCTTGCTTTGTCCAGGACCATAAAATTGACCTGCCGTGTTATAACGAATTATGTGTTCAAGCGGCGTACCCACATGAATCATATGATCAGGCAAATCAAATAAAGTCTGGAATGCTCGATTCCAACATAGCAGGGTCTGGTTGGAATCAAAAATAGTGACACCTTGATGTCCGTGATTTAGTGCGTCTTGAAGCAGTTCGCGATTTTGTTGGAGCGCAGCAGAGGCTTCATCGAGCAATTGAAGAGCGTCAGTGCGGGTGACATTGCCTCGTGAGAGTAGAATTGAAATGATGCGCCGCGATGATGCAGTACCTATCGCAGAGGCGAGTTAAAATTCCGCAAATCTGATGATCTCAATCGAGGCTAATTGATCATCTATTCCATAATTGCCCGGATAGGCCAAAAAAAGCCGCCTGTGTTTGTTCTGCACCCAGATAACGTGCAACAAGTTTTTTCAAATCACCGACGGTGATTGAGGATCGCCATAAACGAAAATCAAAATTCGTTAGAGGATTTTTGGCTTCGACAAAAAATTCGGCCTGAATGAGTTCGATTTGTGTTGGTGCCCGCACAAAGGAAAACGCAATAAAGAATATCAGATTAGTCAATAGACTAAAAAAACATCATTTGCGATGGTTGAAAGCTCTTGGCCAAAAAGTGCAGTCGGTTTTAGAAAAGCAAATCCAAAGGGCCCATAACGCAAAAGATTCTTAATTCCGAACAGGGCCGGATTAGCAAGATTGGGAAGAACAAGCGTATAAATCCAAACGAATGTTCCGGCGAGCAAACCGGCTGTCGCTCCCAGCGCGGTTCCGCGCCGCCAAAATAGTCCACCAAAGAATGACGGTGCAATTTGAGCAATGGCTGCAAAGGAAACCAGTCCGATTGAGGCTAGTGCCGCATCACTCGTCGATTGGAAATAGACAAGGCCAAGAAGAAGAATAACGACAATACCGATACGGCGAATT
>VGCJ01000028.1 GCA_016870035.1 Alphaproteobacteria bacterium | reverse complement strand
AGGCTCGCTTCAGTTTCCGTTAGAATTCGGCGGAAATCTTCTTCTTTCAAAGATTGCAACTCAACACGGATCGGCAATCGTCCCTGTAATTCGGGAAGAAGATCAGACGGCTTAGAAACATGGAAAGCGCCAGACGCGATAAAGAGAATGTGATCCGTCTTTACCGCACCATGTTTTGTTGAAACCGTTGTACCTTCAATCAGGGGCAAAAGATCGCGCTGAACTCCTTCGCGAGACACGTCAGCACCACCGCGCGATTCACGACCACAAATTTTATCGATCTCGTCCAGAAAAACAATTCCATGATTCTCGACGTCTTTGATTGCTTCTGCGATGATCGAGTCTTGATCGAAAAGTTTGTCGCTCTCTTCATTGACAAGCGGTAGATACGCGTCTTCAACCGTCATTCGACGAGACTTGGGTGCGCGACCCATTTTGCCAAAAATATCACTGATATTGAACGCACCCATTTGCGCACCGGGCACACCTGGGATTTCGAACATCGGCATTCCCGCAGGCGCACTTTGCAATTCAATATCGATTTCTTTTTTTGCTAGTTCACCGTCACGTAATTTTTTTCGAAATGATTCACGTGTTGTGGCGCTCGCGGTTTGACCAACAAGCGCGTCGAGTACACGGTCCTCAGCGGCAAGCTCGGCACGGGCACGGACATTGTTTCGTTTGGCTTCTTTGACAAGTGCTATACCGACCTCAAGAAGATCGCGGATAATCTGTTCGACATCGCGCCCGACATAACCGACCTCGGTGAATTTTGTTGCTTCAACTTTCAAAAAGGGCGCAGCGGCAAGTTTCGAAAGACGCCGTGCGATTTCGGTTTTGCCGCAACCGGTGGGACCAATCATCAAAATATTTTTTGGCAACACCTCTTCACGCATCGGGCCCTGAAGTTTCAACCGACGCCAGCGATTGCGCAACGCAATCGCGACAGCACGTTTGGCATCTGATTGACCAACAATATAGCGATCCAATTCGGAGACGATTTCGCGCGGTGATAAATCCGTCATGAACGCCCTCCTGCTGAGAGGCGCTCAATCGTCAAAGTGCCATTTGTATAAACACAAATTTCACCTGCAATCGCGAGGCTTTTTCTGACAATGGCTTCCGCATCAAGATCGGTATCGATTAGGGCGCGGGCAGCGGCGAGAGCATAATTACCGCCTGAACCAATCCCCATGACACCATTTTCAGGTTCGAGCACATCACCATTACCGGAAAGAATGAGGCCGACTTTTTGATCAGCAACCAGCATCATCGCTTCAAGACGTCGCAGATAACGATCAGTGCGCCAATCCTTCGCGAGTTCAACGGAGGCCCGCATCAACTGCCCCGGATATTGTTCGAGCTTGGCTTCTAGCCGCTCAAAGAGCGTGAAGGCATCAGCGGTCGCGCCAGCAAATCCGGCGATCACCTCGCCTTTGCCCAGACGGCGGACTTTTTTAGCATTGCCCTTGATCACGGTGGGTCCGAGGCTCACTTGGCCATCACCGCCAATGACAACCTCTTCGCCTTTGCGCACCATAAGGATGGTGGTCGCTCGCCACCGCCGATCTTCGTCCTTCATTATCGCCTCGTCCTTTGCTTAGATCTTGGCTCTAGCCTTCTTTATATAGGTCGCCAAGTCTCGTGCTGCCGGACCAGGCTTCTTAAAAAAAAGCCAATCCGCCGGACCACAAGTGGCGTGACAGGCGGGGGTTTGAGGGGTAGAGGCTTTCTCAGCAGATCAGGGAGTCATTTACGGGACAAAAGCAATGAGAATGGCCAGCATCAAGCGTAAGACCGGCGAAACGGATATTTCCGTATCCATCGCGCTGGACGGCAGCGGCGAAGCCGAAATTTCGACCGGTGTCGGATTTCTTGACCATATGCTCACGCTTTTTGCCCGCCATAGCCTTTTTAATGTGACGGTTGCTTGCAAAGGCGATCTCGAAGTCGATCAACATCACTCCGTCGAAGATATCGGTATTGCGCTCGGCCAGGCCTTTCGGGAAGCGCTGGGCGACAAAAAGGGCATTACCCGTTACGCCCACTCTTATCTTCCGATGGATGAAGCGCTCTCGCGCGTCGCGGTTGACGTGTCTGGACGCCCGTTTTTGGTGTTCCGGACAGAATTCGAACGCGAGAAAATCGGCGATTTCGATGCCGAATTGGTGCGAGAATGGTTTCAAGCCTTTGCCATCAATGCAGGCATCACGCTCCATGTTGAAACCCTTTACGGCTTAAACGCGCATCATATTGCCGAAAGCTGCTATAAAGGACTGGCGCGCGCACTTCGGGCGGCGGTTGCGATCGATGCGCGGGAGAAGGACCGGATCCCTTCAACCAAGGGCGTTCTTTGAGGCCAGATCCTCCGGGATAGAGAGACATGACGACTTATTCGGTCTATTTGCCCTCTTCGCTCGCCTATACGCGCGCCAATCTTGCAGAAAAGAGCCGGGTCATATCGGACCGATTCAGTTGGGGTGGCTTTTTCGTGCCGCTTCTGTGGCTGCTCCTCAATCGGCTATGGCTGAATGCCCTCGTTCTTTTTGCGGTTGAGATGGGTCTGACATTCGGAGCGTCACGGCTTGGCGTGCCGCCCGGTGTCTCTTTCGGTATCGGACTGATTCTCATGTTAATGGTTGGGCTTGAAGGTCGGCGCTGGCTATGCGCGGCACTTGAGCGGCGCGGCTATCGGCTCGTCACAATTGTTCAAGCCGAAACAGACGATGAGGCGCTGCATCAGAGCCTTGACGCCTGTCACGAAAACGAGACCCTAACCTACAATAATCCGAACACGCGGACCCCACAGAGTCGGGGCGTGATCGGCCTGTTTCCCGGTCCGGATGAGCGACCATGACGACCATTATCATCGATTATGGTTCGGGCAATCTTCACTCCGCGCAAAAAGCTTTTGAACAAGCCGCGCGCGCTGAAGGACTGGCGACTAAAATTCTCGTGACATCTGATCCTGATCAGGTGCGGAAAGCCGATCGGGTTGTGCTTCCCGGCGTTGGTGCTTTTGCCGATTGTCGGCGCGGACTTGATGCGGTTCCCGGCATGATTGATGTGATGAAAGAATCCGTATTTCAGTCCTCGCGGCCTTTCCTCGGCATTTGTGTTGGTATGCAGCTTTTAGCCGAACGCGGTCTTGAATATGAAACAAGCCAAGGCTTGGGGTGGATCGCTGGTGACACGGTACGTATCGAGCCAAAAGATCCGGCGCTTAAGATCCCACATATGGGGTGGAACAATTTGATGTGCAAACGCGCGCATCCATTGCTCGAAAATATTCCCGAAGCACTCCACGCCTATTTCGTGCATTCTTATCATCTGAAAGCGAAAAACGCTTCAGACATCGTTGCGACCACAGATTATGGTGGCGAGCTCACCGCGCTCGTCGTACGAGATACGATTGCGGGAACGCAATTCCATCCGGAGAAGAGCCAGAAATTAGGTCTTGCTTTGATCGCTAATTTTTTAAGGTGGGCCCCGTGATTTTGTTTCCGGCGATCGATTTGAAAGAAGGGCGTTGTGTCCGTTTGATCCAGGGCGATATGGATCGAGCAACCGTGTTTAATGACGACCCTGCTGATCAAGCCAAGCAATTTGAAGCGCAAGGTTTCGAATGGCTTCATGTTGTCGATCTTGATGGTGCCTTCGCAGGCAAACCTGTAAATGCCGAAGCGATCCGTTCCATTAAGAAAGAGATCAAAATTCCCATCCAACTCGGCGGCGGCATCCGCACGATGAAAACGGTTGAGAATTGGCTTGAACACGGAATCACACGCGTGATCATTGGTACTGCGGCTGTCAAAGATCCTGCCTTTGTGCGTGAGGCTGCGCGACAATTTTCTGGTCATATTGCAGTGGGAATTGATGCGCGCGATGGTCGTGTAGCTGTCGATGGCTGGGCGCAGCTTTCAGAAATGTCATCAATCGAACTCGGTCAACGATTTCAAGACGCAGGTGTTTCAGCCATCATCTACACGGATATTTCAAGAGATGGTTTGCTTAAAGGGTTAAACATTGACTCGACATTGGCACTCGCCAAAGCTTTGTCGATTCCGGTGATCGCTTCAGGAGGATTAGCCTCTCTGGACGATATCGAGCGTTTGACACAACCTGATTGCAGCATTCTTAAAGGCGCAATTACGGGTCGCGCTCTTTATGATGGCCGACTTGATGCGGAAACCGCACTGGCATTGATCCAAGCAAAAGCAAGGGCTTCCGCTCATGCTTAAAAACCGTGTTATTCCCTGTCTTGACGTCAAAGATGGACGCGTTGTCAAAGGCGTTCAATTTGTTGATCTCATCGATGCTGGTGATCCCGTCGAAGCCGCATTGGCTTATGATGCTGCTGGTGCGGATGAATTATGTTTTCTTGATATCACCGCAAGTCATGAAGATCGTGGAATCTTGATGGACGTTGTGCGACGAACGGCTGAAGCCTGTTTCATGCCGCTGACTGTTGGTGGTGGCGTAAGATCGGTTGAAGAGATTCGCAATCTTCTTCTCGCCGGAGCTGACAAAGTTTCGATTATGACTGCCGCCGTGAATGATCGTTCTTTTGTCAAGCAAGCGGCAGAAAAATTTGGCAGCCAATGTATCGTCGTTGCGATTGATGCCAAGCGTATTTCATCGGAGAGCGAGCCGCCATGCTGGGAAATTTTTACACATGGTGGTCGGCGGGCAACCGGCATTGATGCCATTCACTATGCTCAGGAAGTTGCGGCTCTTGGAGCTGGTGAACTGCTCCTCACATCCATGGATCGTGATGGCACAAAATCTGGTTATGATATCGAACTCACGCGCGCGATATCAGACTCCGTTTCTGTTCCGGTTGTGGCGTCGGGGGGCGTGGGCACTTTGCAGCATCTCGTTGAAGGCATTCGCGACGGGCATGCGAGCGCCGTTCTTGCCGCATCGATTTTCCACTTCGGTGAGTATTCAATTCGACAGGCAAAAGAAGCACTTTCGGCCGCTGGTGTCGCTGTGAGGATGGATTAAATGACAAAATTTACTCTTTCCGATCTTGAGAAAATCATTCAGCAGCGCGCAGCGGCATCAAGCGAGGAATCCTACACCGCAAAACTGATTGAAAAGGGTATTGCGGTTTCTTCGAAAAAATTAGGTGAGGAAGCGGTTGAAACAATTATCGCCGCCAATCGCGGCGACAAGACAGAGATCATCAAGGAAAGCGCTGATCTTCTTTATCATCTTTTGGTTGTTCTTCGCGCAAGCCATATTTCCGTGATCGAATTGATGAAAGAGTTGGAGACACGGATGCAGCAATCGGGTTTGGCTGAAAAAGCCTCTCGCTCGGATAAGAAGTGATCGCTTTGTCATGAATACGTCTCTTCAAAATTCCGATTTGATGCTAGATGGCGAAGATATTTCGCCCTATCGGATTTTTAGCCTTGATGAATGGGCGACGTTAAGAGCCGATACGCCCATGACGCTTACAGCCGAAGATCTGCAGAAGCTGCAATCGCTTAATGATCCGATTTCGCTTGAAGATGTTATCGCAATTTATCTTCCCCTTTCGCGCTTGTTGTCGCTCTATGTTGCAGCAACACAAGGTCTCTTTAAAGCCACACAGCGCTTTCTTCTCGCCGAAGACGGTAAGGTACCTTATGTGATTGGCATTGCTGGATCGGTAAGTGCTGGCAAATCAACAACTGCACGTGTTTTGAAAGCGCTGTTATCGCGTTGGCCAAACACTCCCAAAGTTGAACTCGTCACCACAGACGGCTTTCTTTTACCCAATGCGGTGCTTGATGCCGAAGGCATCATGGATCGCAAAGGCTTCCCCGAAAGCTATGATGGCACTGCACTTATTAAATTTCTAATAGATGTAAAAGCTGGTAAGAGTCATGTCGAAGCGCCGGTTTATTCGCATCTTGTTTATGATGTGGTTCCTGGAGAATCAGTTTCGGTAGATCGTCCTGATATTTTGATCGTCGAAGGACTTAATGTTCTTTTGCCAAATCGTTTGCAGAAATTAGGTAAACCGATTCCTTTCGTTTCTGACTTTTTTGATTTTTCAATCTATCTAGATGCGCATGAAGACGATCTCGAGCGTTGGTATGTTAATCGCTTTATGCGTTTACGGGACACCGCCTTCCGTGATCCTCGAAGCTTTTTCAAAAAATATGCGGAGCTCAGTGACGCCGAGGCCGAAAAGACCGCGCGTAGCATTTGGAACCGGATCAATCTTCCCAATCTTCGTGAAAACATTCTCCCGACGCGACCGCGCGCAGATCTCGTTCTCACAAAAGGATCTCAGCACCGCATTGAAACGGTTTCACTTAGGAAATTGTAATTCCGTTTTCTTGAGCAAGATCTTTCAAGCGTGTTTCTGGGCGCGCGCCAATATGTTGAATGATTTCTGCAGCGGCTATTGCTCCCAGTCGTGCCGCTTCTCCGTGTGAGAAACCACGAACATGGCCGAGCAAAAATCCTGCAGCAAAAAGATCGCCGGCACCAGTCGTATCGACAAGTTTATCAATTGACTGAGCGGAAACTGCAACGACGCCCTCTTTATCAATCACGATTGACCCCTCGGCCGAACGTGTAATAACAGCAAGGGGGGCTTCATCTCGAAGCGCTTTCACCGCACTATCAAAATCGGATGTCGTATAAAGACTTTTCAATTCATGCTCATTGGCGAGCAAAATATCAATCGCTCCGTCCGTGATGAGAGCACGGAATTCATCACGATAGCGATCAACACAAAAACTATCGGAGAGTGTCAGAGCCACTTTGCGACCCGCATCATGAGCAATGGAAACCGCTTTACGAAAGGCTACTTTTGCGCCTTCGGGATCCCAAAGATAACCCTCAAGATAGGTGACTTCCGCGGCTTCAACAGTCTTAGGATCAATATCATCCGGCCCCAAGTCACGACACGCGCCAAGAAATGTATTCATTGTACGCTCACCATCGGGCGTGACGAGAATGAAACTGCGTGCCGTTGCAGGGCCTTGCTCAGCATGGGTGGTATCGAAGCTAACCCCAATTGCCCAGATATCATGAGTGAATGCTTTGCCGAGCGAATCATGGCGCACTTTGCCAATGAAAGACGCTTTGCCACCGAGCGAGGCGACACCGACGGTGGTGTTTGCTGCCGAACCGCCTGAGATCACCTTTGCCGGACCCATAGTCTGATAAAGCCGCTCGGCTTCGACCTCATCGATTAAACGCATCGAGCCTTTGGCAAGTTGGTTTGCAATCAAAAAATCATCTTCCGTGCGAGCCAGCACATCAACGATCGCATTTCCAATACCCAGAACATCATATTTTGAGGACGCCATCACCAATCACCCGAATCTTTTGAATGGGGGAGGTGTGAAGAGGGGCGTCATCGCCGTCAAGGGCGATTCCGATCCCGTGCCTCGTTCAACACATCAAGAAGTCGAGAAAGGTCCTCGTCCGAAAGCTCACCGATATTGCGCGCTAGACGATTAGCAAACTCTGTCGCCTTTGGGGAAAGGCCAGAGGTCTTCAAACTGATCCGAGGATCCGACAATTCAGCAAGCCTTTGCAACTCATCTGCTTCGTCCCAAATAATATTGAAATAATGAATGACGCGCTGAACAAAACTCCAATTCGGTCGCGAGCGGCGGCCATGCTCCAGCGCTGAAAGATAGGTACTCGAAACACCCAAGGCAACCGCCATATCTTTTAACGTAAGGCCGCGCTCTTCCCGCAAAGCCCTCAATCTTTCGCCAAACGGGGTCATGGCGCTTCGCTCCTTGTCGCACGACGGATACGCACATAAAGCGCTCCCGTGCCGCCATGATGTTGGGCTGCAGGCTCAAAACCGATCACACAAGGCCTCAAATCGGGCATCCGCAGCCAATACGGTACAGTTCGCCGCAAAACTCCCCGTTCTTCGCCCGATCCAATATCCTGAACACCTGAAGCGCCTTTGCCGGTAACGACAAGCACAACGGAAGCGCCCTGACGTTGAGCCGCATAGATGAAACGACGTAACGCTTCATGCGCTTCGGTTTGTCTCATCCCATGGAGATCAATCACCGCGTCAAGGGGATGAGATCCGCGCGACAATCTCTGTTTCAGACGCCGTTCAAGCGGAGCTAACGGCGGCAATTCGTTTTTGCTACGCTGCACAATTTCATTTTTTTGCGCAACATAAGGTGCAGCAATTTTTGCGGCAGTCGCCTCTTTTGGCTTAACCGATGCCGGTGAATCAGCTTCAATCTCGGAGGATTTTAATAAAACGCGTTTGACCAGCGGCTGGATGTGATTGGTTACATGCGCCCACAAAGCGGTCTCATCCGCGGTCAACATTCGCTTTTTTCGATCGCCACCCGCCATCGTTCAGGCCTTCGGTATCAAAACAAAAAAATCACCCGGATGCCGAATAAGTCCTGCAAGATGTCCGGCCTGATCACCTGACCCCATAAACAAATCGGCGCGAGCGGCGCCAAGAATGGCCGAACCTGTATCCTGCGCAACCATAATTCGAGAAAATTCGGTCAAGTTGCCGCTCCGATCAGGCAAGTGAGCCCTGATATAAAAGGGGAGCCCGTAGCACCATTGGAGTCGATCAATCGCTATCGATCGCGCAGCAGTCAACGGAATTGACGCCGCGCCAATCGGTCCTTCATTTTCGGCCAAGTCCTCTGAAAGCGAGAAGAAGATATAAGAGCGATTGAGAAGCATGATCCGCCTAGCGTCCTCAGGATGCGCTCGCAACCAGGATTTCACAGATCCAAGATTGATGTCTTCAAGAGCCATATGCCCTTCATCGCGAATAACACGCGCGATGGTCGTATAGGGATGACCGTTACGTCCTGCGTAAGTCAGCCTCTTTAACCGACCATCTGGAAGTCTTATGCGCGCTGAGCCTTGGACTTGTACAAAAAAGAGTTCGACCTGATCCGGTAGATAAAGGAGATCAAGCCCCCGATCTGAGAGCACGCCCTCCTCAATAGCCGCGCGGTCAAAATAGGGCTCGAATTCATCACCCTTTTTTCGAGCCGCAGAGAATCCGAGAGCCGCAATATGAGGCAGTAGGCCATCTGATCCAAAACTGACGAGATCGTCTGGACGACCCAAAACCGGAACAGGAAAATCAGCATTTTGCGTTAAAGATCCGGGAATTTCCGGTTCGTAATATCCGGTTAGAAAACCCGAACTCTGCTTGGAGGTAATTTTATAAGGAGTAAAACGCATCTCGAAATATTGGCGCGGATCGGCGATTTTCGCCTTCAAAACCTCCGCAGCAAATTTCCGAAATTTTTCTGGCACATCACGTGCCGGACGCAATTCCGACCGTCTCTCGATGAGTGCTGCTGCCGATTTCAGAAAAACCGCGAAGGCTTGGCGATGATCGTCTTTAGCCCAACCGGACAAATGATGAAAATCGGTTGGTTCCAATTCAGCGTCGATGAGCGCTGAATAAAGACTTGGATCACTCAAAAAACCTGGATCACTCACTGGGCCGCTTCGGTTGCAATCAATTTCCACGCCGGATCAAGGTTTCCCACTTCACGCGCAAATGTCCAGACATCGGTAACATCAATCACCTTATCGGTCGCCCCCTCGATAACATCACCATTGGCATTGCGCGTGGCGGTGATCAGCTTCGAGAGAATTTTCACGGTGATTTGAACTGCTTTTCCTTTGATCTGTGCATCTTTGATTTCAACTTTGTCGAGACCAACGAAAGTGGTTTCAACCGTTTCGCCCTTACTTTCACGCTCGGCGATGGCACCGGTGAAACTTTCAAAAACATCGCGTGATAGTAAGTCTTTCAGTGTTGAACGATCGCCAGCAGCAAAAGCCAATACAATGGCTTCATAAGCGGCGCGACCGCCCGAGAGAAAATGCCGGGCATCGAAACCAGGCTCGGCCTCAACGATACGATCAAGCGATTGTGCTAGGGGCGAGTCTGCCTCAGCAATGCCACGCCAGCGCGCAGGATCATGAACGGGTTTGGCCTCGCCTTCGATAATCGTGTCATTGGCAGGGGGAATTTCGGCAGGCTTTGCGGGGGCGACAGGGCGGAATCGAGAAGGAGAGGGTTCGCCATCGCGCTCAGTGCGAGTTCCCAGAACGCTATAAAGCCGCCAGCCCACAAAGGCTGCGAGAACCAAAAACACAATGACCGACAGGTCAAAGCCGTCCTGCATGTTTTTTCTCCAAGCTCGTTTAGAAAGCCTTTAACCAAGCCTTCTATATGGGTAGTGATCATAAAAATGCAAAAAATCTGAAATTGACCCGCGACCTAAAATCGCATCTTGGTCAAATTTAGATCCCAAAACGCAAAAAATCTGGAACCAGCGATCGCTCTTTCCGATTGGAAACTTTGAAAATGACGGACGCTACCCAAGCCCCTTTGCCGAGCCTCACCACACTCGGACAATACATAAAGGATCTCTCTTTTGAGAATCCAAATGCTCCGGCGTCGCTTGGGCCGCGGGAAAATGGTCCAAATATCTCGATCTCTATCAATGTGAATGCCAAGCAAGCGGCTGAGTCTGACTTCGAAGTGGAACTCACACTCGAAGGAAAGGCTTTGGATGGCAGTCAGACCTTGTTTCAATTTGAATTGGTATTTGCCGGCGTTTTCCGTTTGCAAAATATCCCGGCAGAAAATGTTCAAGCTGTGATTATGATCGAATGTCCGCGCCTTCTTTTTCCTTTTGCGCGACAAATTGTTGCCGACGCCGTACGTAGCGGAGGCTTCCCACCACTTCTTATCGATCCAATCGATTTTTCGGCGCTCTATCGCCAACGGCTTGCTGAAATGGAGCCCGCGGGAAATGCCTGATTGGCTACGAGTCTGCCTTTTGCCGAATGTAATCGTTCCAAAGAATTGCTGAGCCGAATCCAGAAATGAATTGGATGTGGCGATCGAGATCCTCTGGAGACAATCTCTGCGGCAAAGAACGCGAACGTCCCTCAACACGCGCGCGGGTGCTTGTGGTCGCGCTTGTGATCACCTGTGTTTTAACAGAAAGTCCAAGATCTTTTTGTCGGCCGCCTAGAAGCTCAATATAGACTTCAGCCAATATTTCAGCGTCGAGCAACGCACCGTGTTTTGTTCGACGTGAATTATCAATTTGCAAACGCTGACAAAGCGCATCAAGACTATTTGGTCCGAAAGGAAATTTTCGGCGCGCAATCACCAACGTGTCGATGATTCGCTCGGCTACAATTTCAGCGCGTCCGACACGTGACAATTCGGCATTCAAAAAGCCAAGATCAAAAGACGCATTATGGGCGATAAGTTTTGCGTCACCGATAAAGGCTTCAAATGAATCAGCAATATCAACAAAGCGCGGCTTATCGCGAAGAAATTCATTAGACAGCCCATGAACGCGAAAAGCCGCATCCGGCATGTCACGTTCCGGATTCAGATAGACATGAAAATTCTCACCCGTAGGCACGCAATCGATAAGCTCTACACAGCCTATTTCAACAACACGATCTCCGCCCAAGGGATTAAACCCGGTCGTTTCCGTATCAAACACGATCTCGCGCAACATCGATTTGAAAATCCCTCTAGAAAATTAGCGGGCAGACAATTCGTCGAGAATGGAAAGAACTTGCCGCTCCACATCAGGAATATCAAGGCTGGTGTCGATAATAAACTGTGCTCTTTTTCGTTTCTCTAAATCGGGCATTTGTCGGCTTAAGAAGCTTTCCATTTTTTCTTCTGTCATTCCCTCACGCATCATCACGCGCTTTTTTTGCGTAGCGGCGTCGGTTGTAACAACGGCAACAGCTTTACAGTGCTGATCTTTGCCATTCTCAAATAGCAACGGGATGTCGAGGACAATAAGGGGAGTGTGACGATGTTTTTGAATGAATAGATCTTGTTCCTCCTGAACTGCGGGATGAACAATGGCCTCGAGCACTTTTAATTTTTCTGGGTGTCCCACGACATGAGCTGACAATTTCGCGCGATCAACAACACCGTCTTGTGTTGATCCCGGAAAGGCGACTTCAATTAAAGGGGCAAGACGGCCACGGTAAAGATTATGCACCGTCTGATCGGCATCATAAACAGGAACGCCATGTTTTCTGAACAAGTTCGTAATTGTTGATTTGCCCATCCCAATCGAACCGGTCAGTCCAAGAATAAAAGTCATGATTTGACCTGAAAGAGATCAGCTTCAATCAAGGCCCTTAATTCAGCCGTCACGCGTGGTCTTTGACCAAACCAATGTTCAAAGCCGGGAACCGCTTGATGAAGCAACATGCCCAAACCATCGACAATTTTTAGACCCTGTTCTTGAGCCGATTTCAAAAAATCGGTGATCAGGGGTACATAGACAATATCAGTGACAAGAGCGCTATGATGGAAATGCGACAGATTAAGCGCTAAAGGCGGTTGTCCCTTCATTCCAAGCGACGTTGTGTTGACAATAAAAGAGGCATGATCAAGCGCGGCGCTCACATTATCGAATGATTGAACTTCGATCAATGTCGAAAAGCGACGCGCCAACTGTTCGGCTTTTTCAACGGTGCGATTAACGATCACGATTTTTGTCGCGCGGCGTTCAAGAAGTCCTTGAATAATCGCGGCTGCCGCACCTCCTGCGCCAAGAATTACGGCTTTATCAAGATGAGCATGCCATCCTGGCGCTCTTTCGTCGAGATTAGAAACAAATCCTTCAATATCCGTGTTATCGGCATGAAGTTTTCCATTCTCGAGCCAGAGCGTATTCGCCGCCTGCAAGCGATCCGCGCGTTCGGTTTTTACATCTGCGAGTTGATAGGCAAGCTCTTTATTGGGCAGGGTAACATTGCACCCAACATAATTATTCTTGGCCAAAGAGCGAACAAAATCAGGAAAGATTTCGGGTGACGTATCCACCCGGCCATAATGACCTTTTAATCCCATCAGTTTGAGCCAGTAATTATGAATCAAAGGTGATCGGGAATAAGCGACGGGATGCCCGGTGATACAAGCGCGCGGTCCCTCGGTCAAAATTTCAGACATCCTGCGCTCCGGAAAAATTTGATTATTAAATCGAGAGGCAATCCATAGATTACATCCTCTCGACCTTCAACGTTTTCAAAAAGATGCCTCCCGAGTCCTTCGGAATGATAAGATCCCACAGAGTCGAAAATGGCCTCACCGGCGAGATCGCAATAGTTTTTGATATCGTCTTTCGTCAATGCGCGCATACGGAGCGATGCCGTTTCAATGAAGATATGTTTTTCGGTTTGGCCTTTAAAAATTGCCACAGCTGAATGGAGATGGTGGGTTTGACCAGAAAGATAATCAAGATTTTTTTCGACCTCTTCACTAGTCTCGGCTTTGTGAAAAATCCGGTCGTTGAACTCGAGAATTTGATCCGCACCAATAACCCAAATATCCGGTGCTTTATCGGTTAGGGCTGCTGCTTTCTCATGAGCAAGGGTTTTGGAAAGATCGCGTCGATCATGTGATTTGACTATGAAATCCGCTTCAATTTTGCGTTCGTCAATCTTTGAGGTTTGAACTGAAAATTCAAATCCTGCCTTTCGCAAAAGTTCCGCTCGAATGGTGCTATTCGAAGCCAAAATGAGGGTTGTCTTCGACGACCATATTATTGGACGATTCATTATGCGTCTTCGCCAGTGCTGACATGATTGCGGTAAAGATCAATGATCGCTGCCGCTGTCTCTTCGATGGATCGTCTCGTCACATCAATGATTGGCCAATTATTGCGAGCGCAAAGACGTCTCGAATAAATGATTTCCTCAGTGATCAAGGCTTTGTCGATATAGGCGAAGTCATCTGACGCATTCAAAGCGAGCAATCGATTTTGCCGAATTTGAGCGATCCGCTCAGCGCTTGCTACCAAGCCAACGACGAGTGGCTTTTTTACATGTTGTAGTTGTTCGGGTGGAGTTATGTTTGGAACGAGTGGAACATTCGCCGTTTTATAGCCGCGATTGGCGAGATAAATACTCGTTGGTGTTTTTGATGTGCGACTAATTCCAACAAGAATAATATCGGCAGCATCGAGATCTTGGCCTTGCTGACCATCATCATGCATCATCGTATAATTTAGCGCATCGATGCGCTTGAAGTAGTCCGCATTCAACACATGCTGCGCGCCAGGACGATGCGTATAGGATTGCCCGAGATAGGACTGAAACATTGTTAGCACGGGATCGAGGATAGATAGGCAAGGACAACCAAACTCTTGGCAGGTCGCCTCTAATCGTGATCCCAAAACCTTATCGACCATGGTGTAAAGAACCATGCCGGGTGCATTTTCAAGCGCGACGATGACCCGATCCAATTGGGATTTATTACGGATGAGGGGGTAGATATGTTCGATCGCCGAGACGCCCTCATATTGGGCGGTCACCGCGCGACTGACCGCGAGCAATGTTTCACCCGTTGAATCGGATACGAGATGGAGGTGGAAGTAACTACGGTCCACGGCAATGACCTTGGTTAACAGGTGGTAAAACTGTGTATCGTATTTGTCCTAATGGGGAAAACCCGAGGGTTAAAAAGACCGATGGGGGTACCCTTTAAGGCCCTAAGCTGTTTTTGACCCCCAAAGAGATCCCTCTGGATAGATTCTGATGCACTTATTTTGACAAGGGTGATTATGGGGATAAATCAATATTATCATTCAGAATTTTATTCTTACTATCTGATAAATATATGTTATTTTTGATTTTTACAGCAGTGTGTCTTTGCCAGAAACCATAATTTTTCGATGAAAAACTATTGGATAAGCTGCGGATAAATCCTTATTCTCGAAAAACCCTGTCAAACAGAAGCAAAAACAAAGATCTTTAAAGGATAAACTTTGAACACTCCAAATCCCGCACCGGATAAAAAATTACTCGCCGTTTTAGATGGGAAACGGTTTGATCGCCCTCCTATTTGGATCATGAGGCAAGCGGGTCGCTATCTTCCTGAATATCGAGAAGTCCGCACAAAAACGAAAAACTTTATCGAGTTTTGTTATTCACCAGACTTAGCTACCGAAGTCACACTTCAACCCATTCGACGCTTTGGGTTTGATGCAGCAATTTTGTTTTCTGATATTTTGGTTGTTCCAGATGCTTTGGGCTTACCGGTTCAGTTTATCGAAAATGAAGGACCTAAACTGCAACCTTTAGATCCGGTTCGAAATTTTGGTGAGCTGCATGGTGAAGTTGATTTGGATCGGTTAAGCCCTGTCTTCGAAGCGATCCGAAGAATTAAATCAGCTCTTCCGAAAGGAACAACATTTTTGGGTTTTTGTGGCGCGCCTTGGACTGTTGCGAGCTATATGATTGCGGGAAAAGGAACACCTGAACTCGCGCCAAGCCGTGTGCTTGCTTATCAAAATCCTCTTTATGTTCAGCAATTGATTGACCGTTTGGTTGATGCTTCGATTGCGTATCTCATGAAGCAGGCGGAAGCGGGCGTTGATGCGATTCAGATTTTTGAGAGTTTTGCTGGTGCTTTAACAGGTTTAGATATTGGAAAATTTTCAATCGATCCAATAGCGCGTATCATTAAAGGTATACGAAAAAAATATCCTGATATGAAATTTATTGTTTTTGGTCGTGGATCTGGTGGAAACCATATCCGTTACGCTCAAGAAACAGGCGCTAATGCGGTAGGTCTTGATTGGGCGGTTGATCCGAAATGGGCCGCAAAAGCCGTTCAGCCCTTGCTTCCGGTGCAAGGAAATCTTGATCCGCTCGCCGTTGTTGCGGGAGGGGAGTCGCTAGATCGTCATACTGATGCGATTTTGGAAGCATTCTCTGGTGGCGGACATATTTTTAATTTTGGACATGGTATCGTCCCCGAGACACCCATTGAAAATGTTGAGCGCCTATTGAAACGGATTAGAGGCTAGAGCCCATGCTCTATTTCTGGATCAAGATGCTTCACATTTTAGCAATTATCTCCTGGATGGCGGGCTTACTCTATTTGCCGCGCCTTTTTGTTTATCACGCCGGTGTAGCTATTGGCTCTGAAACATCTGAGCTCTTCAAGGTCATGGAACGTAGATTGCTTAAAGCAATCATGACACCGGCGATGATAGTCGCATGGATTTGTGGTCTTTGGCTCGCTTATGATCAAAGTGCGTTCAGTCAAACTTGGTTCAGTCTAAAAATAGTCGCCGTTCTGATTATGAGTGGTGTTCATGGACTTCTCGCGCGCCATGTTCGCCTATTTGCTGAAGATCAAAATAATCGCGGTCATCGCTATTTCCGTATTGTCAATGAGATACCGACTGTGTTGATGATTTTTGCTGTAGGTCTTGTGATCTTCAAACCTTAAGCAAATATGGTTCAGCACTTGCTCTTATCGGAAAATCAGGATAATGACATTTTATTCCGTCCTGGGATCCCTCGAAGATTAAAAGACGTGCGCGTCTTTTTTAACCGGTAAGTTACCGAATTTCAGTCTTCGCGGGTCGAAACCGTTTTATTCTATAAATTATGGCGCCCGATCATTTCGCGTGCCGGATTCAAGGTGTTTCGTGCGTGAAATGAAACTTCAGGACCTGAAGCGTAAATCGCCGACGGATCTCCTCGCTTTTGCCGAAGAACTGACTGTCGAAAATGCGGGCACAATGCGCAAACAGGAATTGATGTTTGCCATTTTGAAGCAATTGGCCGCCAATGAGACGGAAATTATCGGTGAAGGTGTGGTTGAGGTCCTCCCTGACGGCTTTGGCTTTTTGCGCTCACCTGATTCGAATTATCTTGCCGGACCTGACGATATCTATGTCTCGCCCGCTCAAATTCGTCGTTTTGGCTTGAGAACCGGCGATACGGTCGAGGGCCAAATTAGAGGTCCAAAGGATGGCGAGCGCTATTTCGCGCTTGTGAAGGTCAATACGATCAATTTCGAAGATCCGGAAAAGGCCCGCCACAAAGTCAATTTCGATAATTTGACGCCGCTTTATCCGAATAAAAGGCTGAAACTTGAAATCGAAGATCTGACGCGGAAGGATTTTTCATCCCGTGTCATTGATATTGTTTCGCCGATTGGGAGGGGCCAGCGCGGCTTGATCGTGGCGCCCCCACGCACCGGTAAGACGGTGCTTTTGCAGAATATCGCGCAATCGATCACGACCAATCATCCGGAATGCTATTTGATCGTGCTTTTGATCGATGAGCGCCCGGAAGAAGTGACCGATATGCAGCGCTCAGTTAAGGGCGAGGTTGTTTCATCGACCTTTGATGAGCCGGCACAGCGGCATGTCCAAGTGGCCGAAATGGTTATCGAAAAAGCGAAGCGCTTGGTTGAGCATGGTCGTGATGTGGTGATTTTGCTTGATTCAATCACACGTCTTGGCCGCGCTTATAATACTGTTGTGCCGTCATCGGGTAAGGTTTTGACCGGCGGTGTCGATGCGAACGCTCTTCAACGGCCGAAGCGTTTTTTCGGTGCAGCGCGTAACATCGAAGAAGGTGGATCACTGACCATTATCGCGACAGCATTGATCGATACCGGCAGCCGTATGGACGAAGTGATCTTTGAAGAATTCAAAGGCACCGGTAATTCGGAAATCATTCTTGATCGGAAAGTGTCTGATAAGCGCGTCTTCCCGGCGCTCGACATCACGCGGTCAGGAACACGAAAAGAAGAATTGCTCGTTGCGCCTGATGTGCTCAAGAAAATGTATGTTCTGCGGCGAATTCTCAATCCGATGGGCACGGTTGATGCCATCGAGTTCCTTGCGGATAAATTGCGGCAGACAAAAACCAATTCAGATTTCTTCGATTCAATGAATACGTGATCGAAGAGAAGGGGGCGGGTATATGACCCGCAAGGATCACGCGATCTCGGATACGATTTTCGCCCCAGCATCGGCTCCTGGTCGAGCAGGTGTAGCGATCATTCGTATTTCTGGACCGAAAACGCGCCAGGCCTTTCATGAAATAGCCGGAATAGTGCCGCCGCTTCGGCAGTCGACGCTTCGAATACTGCGAGATGAGGTAGGCGCACCGATCGATCAGGCTTTGTGTCTCTATTTTGAAGGACCGATGAGTTTTACCGGTGAAGATGTCGCCGAATTTCATATTCATGGATCGCCGGCGGTCTTGAGTGCATGTCTTCTTCGATTATCCAAAATTGATGCCTGTCGTATCGCTGAACCCGGTGAATTTATCCGACGCGCCTTTGAAAATGGAAAGCTCGATCTATCCGCCGTTGAAGGTTTGGCCGATCTCATCGATGCTGAAACGGAGATTCAGCGCAAACAAGCGCTTAGACAACTCCAAGGTGGGTTAACGCGTGAGTCTGATCGGTGGCGCGCGTCTTTGATTGAAGTCCTTGCACTTTTCGATGCGGAATTGGATTTCTCAGACGAAGCGGACGTTGAACCTCACATCCTGAATCGAGCGCGGGAGCTTTTATCAAAACTTTCGGGCGAAATGCGAGACGCGCTGGCGCATGCATCATGGGGGGAGCGCGTTCGCGAAGGATTTGTTGTGCTTTTGTCGGGACCGCCAAATTCAGGCAAATCGACACTCCTGAATGCTTTGGCAAAACGTGATGTCGCTATTGTTGCTGATCGACCGGGTACGACGCGCGATTTGATCGAGGTGAAACTTGATCTAAAAGGCTTGCCTGTTCTGGTGATCGATAGCGCCGGTATTCGTGATGCCGCCGATGAGATCGAGAATGAGGGAATTCGACGCACAATTGACCAAGCTCAGCGCGCCGACATTGTTTTGTGGCTTCAGCCGGGGTTGGGCGATCGAGCACCGCCTATGAGAGACATTTTCGAGGCCGGATCTCCCGTGATTGAAGTCATCACACAGATCGATAAGGGCGGTGTCATCGATCAGAAAGCTCTCGCGATCTCCGCAAAGACGGGTCAGGGAATGGATCTCTTGGTCTCGACTTTATTTGATCAGTTGGGTCGATTGGGTAATTTTGGACGCGCGTCAGTGCTTTTGACGAGAGAGAGACATCGGGCCGCCGTCGAAGAAGCGTTGGAATTTATTGACAGAGCCATGAACTCAGGGCACGGAACAGGTGTCGAGCTGATCGCAGAAGAGATCAGGCTTGCGGCACGAGCCATCGGGAAAATCACCGGCAATGTATCAGTTGATGATGTTCTTGATCGGCTCTTTTCAAGTTTCTGCATCGGTAAATAATCGAATCTGTTTCACGTGAAACATTTTGGAAGAGCGGGTTCACCCTTGAACCAATTTGATGTAATCATAGTTGGCGGTGGCCATGCGGGGACGGAGGCGGCCTCGGCTGCCGCTCGCGCGGGCGCACGCACAGCGTTGGTGACGATTTCGAGAGATAGTATTGGCGTGATGTCCTGTAATCCGGCGATTGGCGGATTGGGAAAGGGTCACCTTGTTCGCGAGATCGATGCGCTCGGTGGGGTGATGGCTCTGGCCGCTGACCAAGGCGGAATTCAATTTCGCGTCTTGAACCGCAGTAAGGGTCCTGCGGTTCGAGGTCCGAGAGCACAGGCGGATCGAAAACTGTATCGCGAGGCGGTCCAGACGCTTTTGTTAGAGGAGTCTAATCTTCAGATTATCGACGGTCTTGTCGATGATCTGATTTTGTTGGCCGACCAATCTCGGGTAAAAGGCGTTCGTTTGGTCGATGGGTGGGAGCTTTTGGCACCTGCGATTGTTCTGACGGCGGGCACTTTCTTGAACGGTCTTGTTCATATCGGACCAGTGACGTTTCCGGCCGGACGGATGGGCGAGCCCCCTTCGAGAGGTCTTTCAAACACGCTTTCCGCCCTGTCCTTTCCTTTGGGGCGTCTAAAAACAGGAACGCCGCCGCGCCTTGATGGCCGGACTATCGATTGGGCCTCGCTCGAACAACAGCAGGGCGATGATCCGCCGGAGCCCTTTTCAGCTTTGACGGAGCGGATCGAGACCCCTCAAATCGCTTGCGGGATTACATGGACCACCGATGCCGGTCATGAGGTGATTAGAAGTCGGTTAGGGGACGCTCCAATCTATTCCGGCCAGATTGATGGTCGTGGGCCGCGTTATTGCCCCTCGATCGAGGATAAAGTTGTTCGATTCGGTGATCGCACACGGCATCAGATCTTTTTGGAGCCGGAAGGGCTCGATGACCACACGGTCTATCCGAACGGGATTTCGAGCTCGATGCCGGAGGATGTCCAGCGCGCATTCGTTGCCACAATCCCGGGCCTTGAAAAAGCGCGGATCATTCGTCCGGGCTATGCGATTGAATATGATTATGTCGATCCGAGATCATTAGAGCCGACTTTGGAAACAAAGAAGGTTCGAGGCCTGTTTTTCGCTGGGCAAATCAATGGCACGACGGGATATGAAGAGGCTGGTGCGCAAGGTTTGGTTGCGGGGTTGAACGCGGCGAGATTGGCGAGCGGACTAGATCTAATCACGATCGATCGCACTGAGGCCTATATTGGTGTCATGATTGATGACCTTGTGACCAAGGGTGTCACCGAACCCTATAGGATGTTTACTTCGCGCTCGGAATATCGTCTGTCCCTTCGCTCGGATAATGCCGACGAGCGCCTGACTGATAAGGCTGTTGCTTTTGGTTTGGTAAAAGGCCTTCGCCAGAAGAAATACGCCGAACGTCATGATCATCTCGAGCGCGCTCGCGCACTTTTGAAGTCTCTCCAGCTAAGCCCAAGCGAGGCTGTCCAAAAAGGATTGAGGGTCAACCAAGACGGTATCAGGCGGTCGGCATTTGATCTTCTTTCTTATCCCGATCAGACTCTTGTAAATCTGGCGCGGATTTGGCCTGAGCTTGCAAAAATTCCGGTCAATCTTGTTGATCGGCTTGAAAATGATGCGCGTTACGTCGTTTATCTTGATCGTCAGCAGCGGGATATCGCGGTTTATCGTCGTGATGAATCGCTCTTTATTCCCAGTGATTTGGATTATGCTCATCTTTCCGGCCTTTCAGCCGAGTTGCGGCTGAAGCTTGAAGCCGTTCGACCGCGCACCATTGGACAGGCGGGTCGTATAGAAGGCATTACCCCAGCAGCGCTAACGCTTCTTGCAGCGCGCGCCCGCAAACGGACTTCAGACCGTCCTCATCAGGGCGACGAGTGAGATATGGGCTTGAAGCTTCACGAATTAGCCGTAAAAAGTTCCGATCAGCTAAACGCTTTGAAGCTTGTACCTGTTTCACGTGAAACAGAAGCTCGGTTTGAGGCCTATATTGATCATTTGGTTCGATGGCAGAAAATCAAAAATCTCGTTGGTCCGAAAACACTCAGTGAAGTTTGGACGCGACATATTGCTGACAGCGCCCAATTGGCGCGATTTGTCGATCTCGATACAAAATACCTTATTGATCTAGGTTCGGGGGCTGGTCTCCCCGGCTTGGTTCTGGCTTGTCTTTTCGCGGATCGGTCAGGATTTGAGGCCCATCTCATTGAAAGCAATGGACGAAAAGCAGCCTTTTTGCGCGAGGCTTCTCGGGCTCTTGAATTGCCAGTTCACGTCCATGACGAGCGCATCGAAGACGCTCTTCAGGCACTGCCTTTTCGAATCGATGTTTTGACCGCGCGCGCTCTGTCGCCGCTCTCTGAGCTCTTCAAAATGTATGGGTCTTTGCCGCAACAGCCGCGTAAAGCTTTGTTTTTAAAGGGACAAGATATAGATAATGAGTTGACGGAAGCCGCTAAATACTGGAGTATCGACTATGAAATTCATCCGAGTCTGACCAATTCAGAGGGACGAATTCTGGTTGTTCATGCGGTGAAGCTGAAGGCTTGAACCTAATTTCCGGAGAGCGCCGATCATGGTTGAGGGGTCTTTTGAGCACTTCGGGAGCGCTGTCTCGCGGCCGCGGATTTTGGCTTTAGCCAATCAAAAGGGTGGCGTTGGTAAAACGACAACGGCCATCAATCTCGGAACAGCTCTCGCGGCGATCGGCGAAAAGGTTTTGATTGTCGATCTTGACCCTCAGGGCAATGCCTCGACCGGTTTGGGGATCGATCAGAAGAGCCGTACGATCTCAACCTATGACATTATGACCGGAGAGGCGCCGCTTGATCGCGCAATCCGTCCGACCGCTGTGCCCCGCCTTTTTGTTGCCCCATCGACGCTTGATCTTTTGGGTCTTGAACTTGAAATCGCCAATGATCGCGATCGTGCGCATCGAATGAAGAAGGCCATCTCAATGCTCGGCCTTGCGCAGACCGCGACCGGCGAAGAGGCCTTCACATATATTCTTGTTGATTGCCCGCCCTCGCTGAACCTCCTGACGATCAACGCGATGGCTGCCTCTGATGCGGTTGTTGTTCCGCTACAATGTGAGTTTTTCGCGCTTGAGGGTTTGTCTCAGCTTTTGAAAACAGTTGAGCAAGTGCGTCAGTCGCTCAATCCCGGCCTCTCGATTCATGGCATCGTTTTGACTATGTTCGATTCGCGAAATAATCTCTGCTCGCAGGTGGTCGATGACGTGCGGGCTTTCATGGGAACGAAAGTCTACGAAACCGTCATTCCAAGAAATGTTAGGGTTTCGGAAGCGCCATCCTATGGCAAGCCGGTCTTGCTCTATGATCTGAAATCGACCGGTGCTCAGGCCTATCTCAAATTGGCCTCCGAAGTCATTCAGCGTGAGCGCGCCCTTTTGGCCGCTTGATTCGCTGAGGCTGAGACTGAATTTTTAAGAAAAGGAATACCCCTATGGCCGAAGAACAAAATCGGTCGCGTCTTGGTCGAGGCCTTGCCGCCTTGATTGGTGAAGTGAATGAAACGGCAGCCGCATCGGCTCCCGATCGTGGTCGCGGCACCCGAAAAATCCCGACGGAATTTTTGCGACCCAACCCCCGAAATCCCCGCCATAGTTTTTCCGAAGAAGAACTGGAAGAACTTGCCAATTCGATTCGTGAAAAAGGAATCATTCAACCAATTTTGGTGCGTCCTATTACTGGGGTTGAAGGGACATTTGAAATCATCGCGGGTGAACGCCGCTGGCGTGCAGCACAACGCGCATCACTTCATGAAGTACCAATTGTTGTGATTGAGGCGGCTGATCGTGAAGCCTATGAAATAGCAATCATCGAGAACGTCCAACGCGCCGATCTTAATCCGCTCGAAGAGGCGCTTGGATATGAGAAGCTCGCAGCCGATTATGGTTACTCGCAAAACGATCTCGCGCGGGTGATTGGCAAAAGCCGCAGTCACATCGCGAACACAATGCGTCTCGCAAAATTGCCACAAAAGGTTAAATCACTTTTGGCGGCGGGTTCACTTTCAGCCGGACACGCACGCGCCTTGCTCGCTGTCAAAGATCCCGAACAAGTTGCGATCCGCATTATTGAACATGGTCTCACGGTTCGTGATGTTGAGCGCATTGCGCAAGATGATGTCGGCGTTAAGAAAAACTCATCACCATCTAAGAGAAATGAAAAAGACCCTGATACAAGAATGCTTGAAAAAGCTCTAAAAGACATTTTGGGTCTCTCCGTTTCAATTAATCACAGCGCGAACGGCGGTGAATTAAGAATTAAATACCGCACACTCGAACAGCTTGATGATGTCTGTCAGAGACTTCGTGATTGATCAGCAAGCTTGCATAGCCACGCGTCTTGCTGCCAAAGCAAGGCTTAAGCAGCTGCGTGAAAGCAATGTATCCGATAGCGTCGAATTTTGCCGTGCTGCCAGTTGAGCGTCACCGAGTGAGGTGACGGCAGATTGCAACGCCGCAGTTGACCAAAGGGTTACTTGTCGTCGAAAAGCTGAAACACGCTTATAAAAAACTCGCGATTGTTTTTCTATTGTACCAAGAGATCGACCGCTCTCCAATTCTTTTTGCGTGTTCAGCAACAAGAAGGCGTGGCGTAAAAGAGCGCCAATAATGAAGGGCGGATTAAAACCTTCTTTGATGGCCCGTTCGAGCAAAGAATCCATGGATTGAGCTTCACCAG
>VGCJ01000027.1 GCA_016870035.1 Alphaproteobacteria bacterium | reverse complement strand
AGGTCACCGATACTATCAAACACGATCGCGCCAAACGGGCGAACAATAAAACCGGCTGCGAACGCAAGAAGCGAGAAGATGTTGCGCGTTGCTTCATCGAACATCGGCTTGCCATCGGCACCCGCCACGTTGAAGAACTGCGCACCGATGATCGCTGCCAATCAACCGTACAGATAAAAATCATACCATTCGAAAACCGTTCCGAGCGAAGAGGCGAAGATCACCTTCTTTTCACCGCTCGTCATCGGCCGTTGCTCGTTTTGAGCATGAGCGCCTGATGCTGAGGCCCTGACCATTCCTTTTTTCGCGCGATCAGGAACATGAGACGCAAAGCCTCCCAAGCGGGCACAATATGACCCGCTGTCCTTCCTGACCGTGTCGGCTTACTGGGCCGACAGTTTCCCCCAATAACGGATCCGGATGTTCGGCTCCGTGGTGATTGACGCCATGCGACTCGAACTTCGTCAGTCACAAAGCTGTCATGGGGCAAATACAAACGGAATCGACTTGGAAATGCGACCGTTTGAAGCCTTGGACATAGGTCTAATGCGTTTTTGCCTTATTTTGCAGTGCGAAAACGCGTCACAACCGCCAAAGCCACCGCAGCGGCATTCGACACGTTGAGGCTCTTGATGGCGCCCGGCATATCGAGCCTGGCGAGCGTGTCGCAGCGCTCGCGGGTCAAGCGCCTGAGCCCGCGCCCTTCGGCCCCCAGCACAAGTGCGATCGGGCCGGTGGCGAGGCTTTGCTCGAGATCTTCCGGCCCTTCCGAGTCCAAGCCCACCCGCCAATAGCCAAGATCGCCAAGTTTGACGAGCGCTTGGGCGAGGTTCCCCACTTCGATCAGCGGTACATGTTCAAGCCCGCCCGAGGCGGTTTTGGCGAGAACGCCAATAGCGTCCGGCGCGTGCCGCTCGGTGATGATGATGGCCTCGGCCGCAAAAGCGGCGGCTGAGCGTAAAATCGCGCCGACATTATGCGGGTCGGTCACTTGATCGAGCACGATGACGGTGCCTTCGCCTGAAAGATCGGCGAGATCGCCTGCGGGGAGGCCATCGACCTCGAGTGCGATACCCTGATGGACCGCGCCGGAGCCGGTCATCCGGTCAATTTCTTCCGCGCGGGCCAGGCGCGGGGCGACGGGTAGTTTCGGCAGCGCGTCATTCAGCCGGTTCAACGCATTCTCGGTGACATGCAGCACCATGGCCTGTCGGCGCGAATTTTTGAGCGCCTCGATAACGGTGTGAAAACCGTAAATTACCGGGCGGCCCGAACCGGAATGCGCGGGCGCTTGGCGGTTTTGTGGTGAAGACGGGGAGGGGCGGCCCTCGCGCGCGTTGTCTCGCCCGCGTCTTTTATCGTCAAAGCGTCGTGCCATGGTGTCTCAACCCCCGCATCGCGGCTCTTCTCGCATGGTCGGGATCGGCGAGCAAATGGCGAAAGGCGATTTCTGCCTCCGCGAAGGTTGACACCCGCGAAGGGGCTTATCATAAGGGCGCACTCGTTTCGGCCCCTGAAAGGCCAGGGGCGAACGTGCGCTGGAGCACGGGGGAATGTCCCGAGCGGCAAAGGGGGCGGACTGTAAATCCGCTGGCTATGCCTTCGCAGGTTCGAGTCCTGCTTCCCCCACCAGCCTTCGGGCTTCGGCTTGGCGGGCCGGAGACTTGACGTTAGTACCGCCAATGCCAAAAGTGCTTTGCCGACCATGTTGTATTGTAAAGGATCGGATGATGCGGGTGTAGCTCAATGGTAGAGCAGCAGCCTTCCAAGCTGAATACGAGGGTTCGATTCCCTTCACCCGCTCCATTATTTTTAGCAATCCGCTCCGGACGATGCTCGACCGCGGATTGGGAGTGAGTTTTGTGTTTTCGTAAATTCCGTTGCGTTGATTTGTATATCGAAGCCACTTGTCATTAGCAATATTGTTTTGAGTATGATTGATCATAGACGCCGAAATGGTCAGCTCGAAGAATATTCATTATTGATTGAAAAACTAGAATCTATTCTTAAAGAGTTGCCTAGGAGACTAAAAGCCATCGATGGGAGGCCAAGTTTAGATAAGACTACGCTGGGTAGATGCCTCGCTTGGTTATTTAACGTGTCTTCAATTGAAACTGATCATTTTTAAACGAAGGCGAAGGTAATTATAGACATAATTTAGTAGAAATTTTGCGTATTGTAAAAATTAGGCAGCGTATGGATCGTCCTGTTATAGTTGAAGGTGCACAAGTTTTTCGGCAGCTGGATCAAACATCATTAAAGGCCGATTTCGTTATTTATTTAGAAAACGCTTAAGCGCCCTGCTTATCAACTAGCATTGAAAAACTATTTGTAGATTATGAATTCGAATTCTCACCAAAAAATTGCGCAAATTTTATACTGTCAATTAATCATTAGTAATGTTGGTATTTTCCAACTTATCTGAGTCCTTTAACCTTCAAAGCTCAAATATGTTAATATAGTGAAAAAACTATCATTAGTTATTATCCCTCACCGTCATTGCGAGCGAATGCGAAGCAATCCAGTTGGTAGTGCAGAAATAGGCTTATTCGTTTCGCCACTGCAGAATTTTGCATTAAAGAGCGAAACAATCATGCAATTGTTTCAAATAAATCATTCCATTCTAAGTTAAAGTCCTCAATTAACCGTAGTTTATATTTTCGTGATTGGCCTTTGATGTGTTTCTCGCGTGCGATGGCATCAATCATACTCTCGTAAAATTCAAACCAAACCAGAACTTTGTAGTGATAGCGCTTTGTGAAGCCAGGAATAACGCCTTTGCGATGCTCGTAAACTCGGCGACCAATGTCGGATGTCACACCAACATAGAGTGTGCCATTTCTATCGCTCGCCACGATATAAGCCGCCGGTTCGTGCATGATGATATGATGGAGCAACACAACCGGAATAGCACCTGTCATTTTGAACAGTTGAAGAGAGTGCGCCATCCACCGATTAATTGTGAGGTGATGGTATGAGACCACGAATTGATGCAGCCTGTTCTTGAAGCATCAACTGGATTGCTTCGCGTAAGCTCGCAATGACGGATTAAAAATTTTTTTCTGGATTGCTTCGTTCGTCGTTCAAAAAGGCCCACTGGACCTTTTTGTTTGCTTTGCAAAACACTCCTTACCGCTCGCAATGACGGGCTAAAATTTCGCCCATCATTTTACTAAAACTCTCGCTTTCATTCTTACGCGGTTGAAAACTCCGCCTGCCTAGGTTCATGCCGACGCAGAGTAAGAGCGAGGGGCTTGAGTTTGCGTTTTTTTTTGTGTGTGGGTTAATCTTGTCCGTCGGTCATGCACATCATGGCTCGGGGAACTGAAAAGCCTCACCAAAAGCGGCAGTGCATCTGCCGTTACCAAAATGCCCTGACGCTTTAACGTCGGGGTGGCGGCGTTATGTCTAGGTTGCGAGACTAAAGGCGTCGCGACCAACTTTTGGTGGTCTTTTCAGCACCTTGGCTCCAGCGCCTCCCGCGCTGGGGTCGTTTCGCTCTCAGGGTGCACGATGCCTCTCATCGATTATTCAAAAGTGCTTACATTTCCCGATAGTGTGGAAGCGCTGAGTATCACACTCCACCATGCACTTGTTCAGTTGCGCGATCAGGTCGCCTATGGCCCGCGTGATGATGAGGCCATTTTGCGCGCGGCCGAGCATCTCTCCGCACTGCTCGAGGATGGGCATAAGGAAGCTGAGACATTCATTGCGGCTTTGGAGAGAAAGTAAGCGGCTCGGTATCGCGGACCGCTCCTCATCCCCCTTGCAATCCGTCATCCTCTTTGGCATTACGACGGGCGAAGGCGGGCGTGACCTGCCGCGATAGGGGCTTAGCTCAGCTGGTTAGAGCGGCGGTCTCCAAAACCGCAGGTCGAGAGTTCGAATCCCTCAGCCCCTGCCATTTCTCGAAGGCTCCGGTTTCGGGGCCTTCTTTACTGGCTCAATAGACGCGGGCACCGGGCCTCTCCGCCTTGACCCTTCAAGGCTTTACGCCTATAAACGCGCTCCTTCCAGACATTGGCGGCCGGTCGAAGCTTCAAAGATCACGGCGCCATGCCTGAAATCCTTCGCTTTTTTCTCCTCGTCTGGGGCTTATCATGACCGAATCCAATTCCAAGCGTTCTTCGGTGATGCATTTCATCCAGGACGTGCGTTCGGAAACGCGGAAAGTCACATGGCCGACGCGCAAAGAAACACTCGTCACCACCGGCATGGTGTTTGTGATGGTGATTTTTGCCTCCGTGTTTTTCCTCTTGTCCGACATGATCATTCACTGGGCCGTTGGGCTCGTTCTCGGCTTCGGCCGCTAAACATCGCTAGACAGAGTTAGATCACCATCATGGGTTCTCGCTGGTATATCGTTCACGCTTTCTCGAATTTCGAGAATAAGGTCGCCCAATCGATCCGCGATCAGGTCGTGCAGCGCAATCTCGCCGATAAGTTTGAAGAAGTGCTCGTGCCGACTGAAAAGGTTGTTGAAGTGCGTCGCGGTCGCCGCGTCGATACCGAGCGCAAATTCTTCCCCGGCTATGTGCTCGTGAAATGCGATTTGACAGACGATGTCTATCATCTGATCAAGAACACGCCGAAGGTCACGGGCTTCTTGGGCCATGACAATAAGCCGATGCCGATCTCCGAGCGCGAAGCCGAGCGGATCAAGGGCCAGGTGGCCGAGGGCGTCAATCGGCCAAAACCCTCAATCACTTTCGAGGTCGGCGAGACGGTGCGCGTCTCCGATGGCCCGTTTGCCTCTTTCAGCGGTTTGGTCGAGGAAGTCGATCACGCCCGCGCCCGCCTCAAAGTGGCGGTGTCGATTTTCGGCCGCGCCACGCCGGTCGAGTTGGAATATGGTCAGGTCGAAAAGGTCTGACGATAGACATCGGCTCCTTTTTTGGTAAAGGACCGGTGCGAAACATCGCGGGAGGGGGTTCATCGGGCTTGCCGGCCTTATGACATAAACCCGAACCACGGACCATAAACCGCCGCGCGGGCCCTTTGGGCTCAACCGGCATTGTTTGGAGAATGGGAATGGCAAAGAAGATTGCCGGCTATGTAAAGCTTCAGGTTCCGGCAGGCGCCGCGAACCCGTCGCCGCCGATTGGCCCCGCGCTCGGTCAGCGTGGCTTGAACATCATGGAATTCTGCAAGGCCTTTAATGCCAAGACCGCGCAGATGGAAAAGGGCACCCCGATCCCGGTGATCATCACCGCCTATCAGGACCGCTCCTTCACGTTCGAAACCAAGCTGCCGCCCGTGTCCTTCTTCTTGAAAAAGGCTTCGGGCATCCAGTCCGGTCACAAGACCACCGGTCGCGGCTTTATTGGCAAGATCACCACAAAGCAGATCAACGAGATCGCAATGCAGAAAATGCCCGATCTCAACTGCTCGACGGTCGAAGCCGCCGCCGCAATGATCACCGGATCGGCCCGCTCCATGGGCCTCGAGATTGTGGAGTAAGGGATCATGGCGCATTCAAAAAGAATGAACAAAGCCGTTGAAGGCATTGATCGCACAAAGCTTTATCCGCTCGACGAAGCCATCAAGCTTGTCAAGGATCGCGCGAAGACGAAATTCGACGAGACCATCGAAGTGGCAATGAATCTCGGTGTTGACCCGCGTCACGCCGACCAGATGGTCCGTGGTGTCTGCGTGTTGCCGAATGGTTCGGGCCGCACATTGCGCGTAGGCGTGTTTGCCCGTGGCGCGAAGGCGGAAGAAGCGAAGAAGGCGGGCGCCGATGTGGTCGGCGCGGAAGATCTCGTCGAGATCGTCAATGGCGGCACGATCGATTTCGATCGCTGCATCGCGACCCCTGACATGATGCCGCTCGTCGGTCGTCTCGGTAAGGTGCTTGGCCCGCGTGGCATGATGCCGAACCCGAAGGTCGGCACGGTGACCATGGACATCGCCAATGCGGTTGCGGCCGCCAAGGGAGGTTCTGTCGAGTTCCGCGTCGAGAAGGCGGGCATCGTCCATGCCGGCGTCGGCAAGGCCTCGTTCTCGGCTGAAAAGCTCGCCGAAAACATCCGCGCTTTTGTGGACTCGGTCTTGAAGGCCAAGCCGCAGGGCTCGAAGGGCACCTATATGGAGCGTATGGCGATCTCCTCGACCATGGGCCCGGGCGTCAAGGTCGATATTTCGAGCGTAAACAACGCGTAAGAGGTTCACCCTCAACCGAATTCGAAAGGCCCCGGAGCGATCCGGGGCTTTTTCTTTTGGCCGGCCGCGCGAAAAAAAATGGGTAGGGGGCTTCACAATCGGGACAAACGCCGCTAATGAGGCCACTGGATAAGCGTGATGAGTGATTTCGGCATTGAAATCATGGAAACCGCGTGGATCTGGTCTCAGATCAGATTTATGTGATCGATAAGCCGGCAAGGCAAGGGGGTAACCCCTTGTTTTCGCTGGCTTTATACTGTCCGAGACTGCAGGTGGGTTGATCCCCGGATCGCCCTTAAATCGAATGGACCTGCACAGACGGGGACGACCGAATCCGGGCTTTGCCCGCACAGCGGTTCGAACCTTACCGGGCGCCGGTCTAAAGCCGGGACGCTTCGGGGACAGACGCGTCGGAAGCGGCGGAAGGGCGGTTATCGGCCTTTTGCTAGAGTGCAACCGGCGGGACGTCAGTCCTAGCCAACCGGAGAGAGGCCCGTGGATAAAGCGGAAAAAGCAGAGTTCGTTTCGTCGTTGAACGCAATTTTCAATTCCACCAGCGTCGTCGTCGTTGCTCACTATGCCGGCCTCACGGTCGCCGAAATGCAGGATCTGCGTAAGCGGATGGCTGCCCAAGGCGCCCAAGTGAAGGTCGCGAAAAATCGCCTTGCCAAAATTGCTCTTAAAGGCACGCAGGTCGCGTCGATCGGTACCCTTTTGAAGGGTCCGACCCTGCTCGCTTATTCAAGCGATCCCGTCGCGGCCGCGAAGGTCGCCGTCGATTTCTCCAATGCTAATGACAAGCTTGTCATTCTTGGCGGAGCGATGGGCCAGAACGCTCTGAATGTGAATGGTGTGAAGGCGCTCGCCACGATGCCGTCACTCGACGAGTTGCGCGCGAAGCTTGTCGGCCTTGTTCAGGCCCCGGCAACGAAACTCGCTCAGCTCTCGACAGCACCGGCGGCAAAGCTCGCCCGCGTGTTCGGAGCCTATGCCAATAGAGATGCGGCTTAAGGCCACTTCATAAACAACAACGGTTCGAACGTCATTTTATAAGGAAACTAACATGGCCGATCTCAACAAGCTCGTTGACGAACTCTCGTCGCTCACCGTTCTCGAAGCGGCTGAACTCGCAAAGCTTCTCGAAGAGAGGTGGGGCGTCTCGGCTGCGGCCGCTGTTGCCGTTGCGGCAGCACCGGCTGCTGTTGGTGGCGCGGCCGCCGCTGCTGAAGAGCAAACCGAATTCACCGTCATTCTTGCTGCTTCAGGCGACAAGAAGATCGAAGTGATTAAGGAAGTTCGTGCGATCACAGGTCTTGGCCTCAAGGAAGCCAAGGACCTCGTGGAAGGCGCGCCGAAGCCGCTTAAGGAAGGCGTGTCGAAGGACGAAGCCAAGAAGATCAAGGAAACCCTTGAGAAGGTCGGCGCAAAGGTCGAGCTTAAGTAATCGAGACTCCGCGTTGATGCGGGTTCTTCGATTTTCTTCGAAGTGAATTCTACGGTCCCGGGGGCTTTGTCTCCGGGATCGTCTTCGTGTTGGTGAGGTCAGGGGTAGGACCTTAGAACCGACATAGTGATAATGGCGATGTGACGCGGATGGTTGCGACGGCTCTTTCGATTCTCGAAATCGGGCCTTGAGCGCAGCATCCCCTAAGAGAGCGAGGAACGAAATGGCTCAGACCTTCACCGGACGGAAGCGTGTGCGCAAGTTCTTCGGGCATATCCGCGAAGTGGCGGTTATGCCGAACCTGATCGAGGTTCAGAAAGCCTCCTATGACCAGTTTCTCCAGATTGAGGAACCCAAAGGGAGCCGGATCGAAGAAGGCTTGCAAGCGGTTTTCAAATCGGTTTTTCCGATTTCGGATTTTTCGGGCGCCTCGCTTCTCGAATTTGTGAAGTTCACTTTCGAACCACCGAAATATGACGTTGATGAATGCCGTCAACGCGGCATGACCTATGCGGCGCCGCTTAGGGTGACGTTGCGTCTCATCGTGTTCGATATTGACGTTGATACCGGCGCGAAGTCGGTGAAAGACATCAAGGAACAAGATGTCTATATGGGCGATATGCCGCTCATGACATCGAACGGCACCTTCATCGTGAATGGCACGGAACGCGTGATCGTTTCGCAGATGCATCGTTCACCAGGCGTGTTCTTTGATCACGACAAGGGCAAGACTCATTCGTCAGGCAAATTGTTGTTTGCTGCGCGCATCATTCCTTATCGCGGCTCATGGCTCGATATTGAATTTGATGCGAAAGACATTGTTCATGCGCGTATCGACCGTCGCCGCAAATTGCCGGTGACGACGCTTCTTTATGCGTTGGGTCTCGATGGCGAAGAAATTCTTTCGACCTTCTACAAGACGGTCACCTACAAACGCGCAAAAGACGCGTGGCGCGTGCCGTTCAATCCTGATCGCATGAAGGGCATGAAAGCGGTCAATGATTTGATCGATGCCGATTCTGGTCAGGTTGTTCTCGAAGCGGGCAAGAAGCTTACGCAGCGTTCAGCACGTATGATTGCGGAGAAGGGCACAAAGGCGCTTCTTGCGACCGACGAAGATCTCTATGGTCAATATATCGGCGAAGATTTGGCTTCACCGAAGACCGGTGAAATCTATGCAGAAGCCGGTGATGAAATCACCGACAAGCTCTTGAAGTCGCTTCTCGATGCGGGCCTCAAGGAAATTCCGGTTCTCGATATCGACCATGTCAATATCGGTCCCTACATCCGCAACACGCTTGCGGTTGATAAGAACTCGTCGCGCGAAGAAGCTTTGTTCGACATTTATCGCGTCATGCGTCCGGGTGAACCGCCGACTATTGATACGGCAGAAGCGATGTTCCAATCGCTCTTCTTCGATCCTGAGCGTTATGATCTCTCGGCTGTCGGCCGCGTGAAGATGAATATGCGTATGGAGCTTGATGCTCCTGATACACATCGCACGCTTCGTCGCGAAGACATCATTGAAGTTGTGCGTGCACTTGTTGAATTGCGCGATGACCGTGGCGAAATCGATGACATCGACAATCTCGGCAATCGTCGCGTGCGCTCGGTGGGCGAGTTGATGGAAAATCAATATCGCTTGGGTCTGTTGCGTATGGAACGCGCGATCAAGGAGCGTATGTCATCAGTCGATATCGACACGGTGATGCCGCAAGATCTGATCAATGCGAAGCCCGCTGCCGCAGCCGTGCGTGAATTCTTCGGCTCTTCGCAGCTCTCGCAATTTATGGATCAAACCAATCCGCTTTCGGAAATCACGCATAAGCGTCGTCTCTCGGCACTGGGTCCCGGTGGTCTCACGCGTGAACGCGCGGGCTTCGAAGTCCGCGACGTGCATCCGACGCATTATGGACGTATCTGCCCGATTGAAACACCGGAAGGTCCGAATATCGGTCTCATCAATTCGCTTGCGACATTCGCGCGCGTCAATAAATACGGCTTTATCGAAAGCCCTTATCGCAAGATCAAGGACGGCAAGATCACTGATGAGGTGATTTATATGTCGGCGATCGAAGAGTCGAAGCACTATGTCGCGCAAGCAAACGTTGCGACAGACGGCAAGGGTAAGCTCACCGACGATCTCGTCATCGTTCGTCATGCGGGCGATGTGATTGTCGTGCCGGTTGAGCGCGTCGATTATATGGACGTGTCGCCGAAGCAGCTTGTGTCTGTGGCGGCCGCACTCATTCCGTTCTTGGAAAATGACGACGCGAACCGCGCGCTCATGGGCTCGAACATGCAGCGTCAAGCGGTGCCGCTTGTGCGTTCAGACGCGCCTTTCGTTGGCACAGGTATGGAAGCGATTGTCGCGCGTGACTCAGGTGCGGCGATTGCCGCGCGTCGCGCCGGTATCGTTGATCAAGTGGATGCAACGCGTATCGTTATTCGCGCGACCGAGGAACTCGATCCGTCAAAGGCGGGCGTTGATATTTACCGCTTGCTGAAATTCCAGCGTTCGAACCAGTCGACCTGCATCAACCAGAAGCCGCTCGTTCAAGTCGGCGACATCGTCAAGAAGGGTGATATTCTTGCCGATGGTCCGTCAACGGAACTCGGTGAATTGGCGCTTGGTCGCAACGTGCTCGTCGCCTTCATGCCGTGGAACGGTTACAATTTCGAAGACTCGATTTTGTTGTCCGAACGCATCGCGAAGGAAGACACATTCACATCGATTCACATCGAAGAATTCGAAGTGATGGCGCGTGACACGAAGCTCGGCCCTGAAGAAATCACGCGTGACATTCCAAACGTTTCTGAAGAGACGCTGAAGAATCTCGACGAAGCGGGTATCGTCTATATCGGTGCGGAAGTGCAGGCGGGCGACATTCTCGTCGGCAAGATCACACCGAAGGGCGAAAGCCCGATGACGCCGGAAGAAAAACTTCTGCGCGCCATCTTCGGCGAAAAGGCCTCTGACGTTCGCGATACGTCATTGCGCGTGCCGCCGGGCGTGCAAGGCACGATCGTTGAAGTGCGTGTGTTCAACCGTCACGGTGTTGACAAGGATGAACGCGCACAAGCGATCGAGCGCGAAGAAATCGAACGTCTCGCAAAAGACCGCGACGACGAACTCGCGATCCTTGATCGTAACGTGTATACACGCGTCGCTGAATTGGTCACCGGCAAGAAAGCTTTGTCGGGTCCGAAAGGCTTCAAGAAAGATACCAAGATTGAACGAGATATGCTTGATGCCTATCCGCGTTCGCAATGGTGGACTTTTGCGGTCGATAACGACGCGGTGATGACGTCGCTTGAAGCGATGCGCAAACAATATGATGACGCGAAGAAGAGCCTTGAACAGCGCTTCCTCGACAAGGTTGAAAAACTGCAGCGCGGTGATGAATTGCCTCCAGGCGTGATGAAGATGGTCAAAGTCTTCGTTGCCGTGAAGCGCAAGATTCAACCAGGCGACAAGATGGCCGGTCGTCACGGCAACAAGGGCGTTGTCTCGCGTATCGTGCCGATTGAAGATATGCCGTTTCTCGAAGATGGTACGCATGTCGATATCGTGCTTAATCCGTTGGGCGTGCCTTCGCGCATGAATGTGGGTCAGATTCTCGAAACCCATCTTGGATGGGCGGCTGCGGGTCTCGGCAAACAGATCGGCGAGGCGGTCGATGCCTATCGCAAGACGCATAATGAAAAGCAGCTTCGTGAGTCATTCGCGAAAGTCTATGGCGATCATGAAGCGGTGAAAGCGCTTGATGCGGATAATCTTGCCGGTATGGGTGAAAATCTTCGTCGCGGTGTGCCGATTGCGACACCGGTGTTTGATGGTGCGAAAGAAGCCGATATCGAAATTCTCTTGGAGCAAGCCGGCCTCGATAAATCGGGTCAGGTCACGCTTTATGACGGACGCACAGGCGAGCCTTTCGATCGCAAGGTGACGGTCGGCTATATCTACATGCTCAAGCTTCACCATCTTGTTGATGACAAGATCCATGCGCGTTCGATTGGTCCTTATTCGCTCGTCACGCAGCAACCACTGGGCGGCAAAGCGCAGTTCGGTGGTCAGCGTTTCGGCGAAATGGAAGTCTGGGCGCTCGAAGCTTACGGCGCGGCTTACACGCTGCAAGAAATGCTCACGGTCAAATCGGACGACGTCGCTGGCCGCACCAAGGTTTACGAGTCGATCGTTCGTGGCGACGACACATTCGAAAGTGGTATTCCGGAGAGCTTCAATGTTCTCGTCAAGGAAATGCGTTCGCTGGGCCTCAATGTTGAATTGACGGCTTCAGCAAAGCCTGCCGATCAATTACCGCCAGCAGAAGCCGCTGAGTAATCAAGACGGTTGGCGCGTTTATTCGCGCCGACCTCTTCGCCTCGAAGAGTTCGCTCTTCGATTTTGAATTTGGAATTTTACGGATCTTCGCCACCAGGGCGCTTTAAGATCCAACTGTAAGGAGACGGCGATGAATCAAGAGGTCATGAATCTCTTCAACCCCGTGGTCCAGCCGCAGACCTTTGAGCATATCAAGATCGCGATCGCTTCGCCCGATCAGATCCTCTCATGGTCTTATGGTGAAATAAAAAAGCCTGAAACCATCAATTACCGCACATTCAAGCCGGAACGTGATGGCCTGTTCTGCGCGCGCATCTTCGGACCGATCAAGGATTACGAATGTTTGTGCGGCAAATATAAGCGCATGAAGTATAAAGGCGTCATCTGCGAGAAGTGCGGCGTAGAAGTGACATTGTCGCGAGTCCGGCGCGAGCGCATGGGTCATATCGAGCTCGCGGCTCCCGTGGCGCATATCTGGTTCTTGAAGTCGCTGCCATCACGCATCGGCCTTCTGCTTGATATGGCGCTCAGAGATCTCGAGCGTATTCTCTATTTCGAAAATTACGTTGTGATCGAGCCGGGTCTCACCCCTCTCAAAGAACGTCAATTGCTTTCGGAAGATGATTATCTGCGCGCGCAAGATGAGTATGGCGAAGATTCATTCACCGCCATGATCGGCGCGGAAGCCATTCGTGAAATTCTTCGGTCGCTCGATTTGGAAAAGACCGCTGCCGATCTCCGTCACGAGATCGCGGTTTCAACATCCGAATTGAAGCCGAAAAAACTCGCAAAACGTTTGAAGATCATCGAAGCCTTCATTCAGTCAGGCAATAAGCCTGAGTGGATGATTTTGCAGATTGTGCCGGTGATCCCGCCGGATCTTCGTCCGCTCGTTCCGCTTGATGGCGGTCGCTTCGCAACATCAGATTTGAACGACCTTTATCGTCGCGTGATCAATCGTAACAATCGTTTGAAGCGCCTGATCGAATTGCGCGCACCGGATATCATCATCCGTAACGAAAAGCGCATGTTGCAAGAATCTGTTGATGCGCTCTTCGACAATGGTCGTCGCGGTCGTGTGATCACGGGTGCCAATAAGCGTCCGTTGAAGTCGCTCGCCGATATGCTGAAAGGCAAGCAGGGTCGCTTCCGTCAGAACCTGCTCGGCAAGCGCGTCGACTATTCCGGTCGTTCGGTTATCGTCGTCGGTCCGGAATTGAAACTGCATCAATGCGGTCTGCCGAAGAAGATGGCGCTCGAACTTTTCAAGCCCTTCATCTATTCGCGTCTTGATGCGAAGGGCCTCTCGGCCACTGTGAAGCAAGCGAAGAAATTAGTTGAGAAGGAAAAGCCCGAAGTTTGGGACATTCTCGACGAAGTCATTCGTGAACATCCGGTGATGCTCAATCGCGCGCCGACGCTTCACCGCTTGGGCATTCAGGCGTTCGAACCTGTGCTCGTTGAAGGCAAGGCCATTCAATTGCATCCTCTCGTCTGCGCGGCTTTTAACGCCGACTTCGACGGTGACCAAATGGCCGTTCACGTGCCGCTTTCGCTTGAAGCTCAGTTGGAAGCGCGCGTCTTGATGATGTCGACCAACAACATTCTGCATCCGGCCAATGGTCAACCGATCATCGTGCCGTCGCAGGATATTGTGTTGGGTCTTTATTATCTCTCGCTCATCTCCGACAAGGAGCCCGGTGAAGGCATGCTCTTTGCCGATATGGGTGAAATCGAACACGCGATCGCTTCGCGTTCTGTGACCGTTCACGCCAAGATCAAATATCGCTATCAGGGCATTGACGAGAGTGGCAAAGCCTACTCGAAAATCTATGACACAACACCTGGTCGCGCGATGCTCGGTCAGCTTCTGCCGAAGAATGGCAAGATTACTTTTGATGTCGTCAACAAGCTGATGACGAAGAAAGAAATCTCGAACACGATTGATACGGTCTATCGTCATTGCGGTCAGAAAGAGACCGTGATATTCTGCGACCGCATCATGGCACTCGGTTTCACTAATGCGTTCAAAGCCGGTATTTCCTTTGGCAAAGACGACATGGTCATTCCGGACACGAAGACGAAGATCGTCGGTGAAACACGCGCGCTCGTGAAAGATTACGAGCAGCAATTCAATGATGGTCTCATCACGCAAGGCGAGAAATACAACAAGGTTGTTGATGCCTGGGCGAAGTGCTCGGACAAGCTCGCGCAAGAAATGATGGGCCGCATCTCGGCTGTGCAGAAAGATGACACAGGTCGCACGAAGCCTGTGAACTCGATCTATATGATGTCGCATTCCGGTGCGCGTGGGTCGCCGACCCAGATGCGCCAGCTCGCAGCAATGCGTGGCCTTATGGCGAAGCCGTCAGGTGAAATCATCGAGACGCCGATCATCTCGAACTTCAAAGAAGGTCTCGACGTTCTTGAATATTTCAACTCGACCCACGGTGCTCGTAAGGGCCTCGCGGATACGGCGTTGAAAACAGCGAACTCAGGTTATCTCACACGTCGTCTCGTTGACGTCGCGCAGGATTCGATCATCACGGTTCGTGATTGCGGTTCTGAAGGCGGCATCAAGATGCGTGCGATCATTGATGCCGGTCAGATCGTTGCCTCATTGGCAACGCGTATCTTAGGTCGCACAGCGGCAGAAGATCTCACCGATCAAGAGGGCAAGATCATCGTCGCAAAAGGCACGATGATCGAAGAGCATCATATCGAAGCGATTAATGCGGCGGGTATTCAAGAAGTCAAGATCCGTTCGGTTCTCACTTGCGAAGCGCCGAATGGCGTTTGCGGTACGTGCTATGGTCGTGACCTTGCTCGCGGTACGCCGGTCAATATTGGTGAAGCGGTTGGCGTTATTGCCGCACAATCGATTGGTGAGCCAGGCACGCAGTTGACCATGCGTACCTTCCACGTTGGCGGTGCGGCAACGATTGCCGATACGTCCTTCATCGAAAGCAATTTCGATGGCAAGATCGAACTGCGTAACAAGAATGTTGCGAAAAATTCCGATGGCGATTTGATCGCGATGGGTCGCAACATTTCGATCGCTATTGTTGGTGCTGATGGCACTGAGCGCGCAACGCATCGCGTGCAATATGGTTCGCGTTTGCGTGTTGATGATCGTGATACAGTCAAGCGTGGTCAGCGTTTGGCCGATTGGGATCCCTACACCCGTCCGATCGTCACTGAAGTCGCGGGCACGGTGCAATATGAAGATCTCGTCGAAAACGCTTCCGTTATTGAAACGGCCGACGAGTCGACCGGCATCACGAAACGCGTCGTTATTGATTATCGCACCAACACACGTTCGGCGGATTTACGTCCGGCGATCGTGATCATGGATGCGAAGGGCAAGATTTTGAAACTCCCGCGCGGCGGCGAGGCGCGTTATCTTTTGCCGGTCGATGCGATTTTGTCGGTTGATCCGGTTTCAAAGATCAAAGCGGGTGACATTCTTGCTCGTATTCCTCTGGAAAGCGCGAAGACACGTGACATCACCGGCGGTCTGCCGCGGGTTGCCGAACTCTTCGAAGCGCGTCGTCCGAAGGAAGCCGCGATCATCGCTGAAACATCGGGTACGATCCAATTCGGTCGCGACTACAAGAACAAGCGCCGTATTTCGCTCATCCCTGATGATGGTTCGGATCCGGTCGAATATCTCGTCCCCAAGGGCAAGCATATCTACTTGCAAGCGGGCGACGTGGTGGAGAAGGGCGATTATATCGTCGACGGTAACCCGGCACCGCATGACATTCTGGCGATTAAGGGCGTCGAAGAACTCGCCGCTTATCTCGTGAACGAGATTCAGGAAGTTTATCGTCTGCAAGGCGTGTCGATCAACGATAAGCATATCGAAGTGATCGTGCGCCAGATGCTGCAGAAGGTGGAAATCGACGAAGTGGGCGATTCCGAATTCTTGGCCAATGAACAGGTCGACAAGGTCGAAATGGACGAGGTCAATGAGCGTCTCATCGCTGATGGTAAGCGTCCGGCGAAGGGTCACCCCGTTCTGCTCGGCATCACCAAAGCGTCGCTCCAGACCCGCTCCTTCATCTCGGCGGCGTCGTTCCAGGAAACAACCCGCGTGCTCACCGAAGCAGCCGTTAATGGCAAGTCGGACGATCTCGCAGGCCTTAAGGAAAACGTCATTGTCGGCCGTCTCATTCCGGCGGGCACGGGCGCGACCATGTCGCGGATTCGCCAGATTGCCACCAAGCGTGACGAGCTCATCGTGGCGCAGGAATCAATTGAAGGTCCGGCGGTGGCTGAATAAGCCTTCGCTCGAGGATTTTGGTTCCATAATCTTTTAAAAGGCCGCCTCAAGGCGGCCTTTTTTCATCACCGGCGAGTAATAAACTTGAGCGGGGCCGCTGGAATCCTTATTTGTTTCAATTGTCCGGTAAAAAGGGGTTGACGGGGGTAGGGGGGGTGAGTAGAGAACAGCCACCTCGACGGACGTCGATGGCTTTTGTTTTGTTTGGTGCATCAAGCGTCAAACTGGGATCCATCGAGACACCGTCGCCTCTCCACCGGCCAAAAGGTCGTTAATTTGGGGCCATGATCGCGGGTAACCGTGGTCCTCTGGGAAGTTTTTCGCGCCAAGGGGCTTTCGCCCCGAGGCGTAAACTCGTTTTGCGCATTTCGATGTGCAGAATGGAAACCACAAATTTCACTTAAGAATCCGATACTAATCGGGTTCGATCACGGACTGGAACGAGCAAACATGCCGACCATCAGCCAGTTGATCCGCAAGGCGCGGTCACCTCAAAAGGCCCGGAACACGGTTCCGGCACTGCAAGCCTGCCCGCAAAAGCGTGGCGTGTGCACGCGCGTTTATACGACGACACCGAAAAAGCCGAACTCGGCGCTTCGTAAAGTTGCGAAGGTGCGCTTGACCAATGGCTTCGAAGTGATCGGTTACATTCCCGGTGAAGGCCACAATCTGCAAGAACACTCAGTCGTTGCGATCCGCGGCGGCCGCGTGAAGGACTTGCCAGGTGTCCGTTATCACGTCATCCGCGGCGTCCTTGATACACAGGGCGTCAAGAACCGTAAGCAACGCCGTTCGAAATACGGCGCGAAGCGTCCGAAGTAAGGCGGAGAGAAAACCATGTCCCGTCGTCATAGTGCAGAAAAGCGCGAAGTTATTCCGGACGCAAAATATGGTGATGTTGTCATCGCCAAATTCATGAATTCCGTCATGTATGACGGCAAGAAATCGGTCGCTGAGTCGATCGTATATGGTGCGCTTGAAGCGGTTGAAGCCAAGCTCAAGACCGATCCGTTGCAAGTGTTCCGTCAAGCGCTCGATAATGTGGCGCCCGCCATTGAAGTGCGTTCGCGTCGTGTTGGTGGTGCAACCTATCAGGTACCAGTTGAAGTGCGCTCAGAACGCCGCCAGGCGCTTGCCATTCGCTGGCTCATCGCTGCTGCTCGCGGCCGCAATGACAAGACGATGGTGGACCGGCTTTCTGCTGAATTGATGGATGCTGCGAATAATCGCGGCAGCGCCGTCAAGAAGCGCGAAGACACTCATCGTATGGCGGAAGCAAACCGCGCCTTCTCGCATTACCGTTGGTAACCCGAATTTAACGCCGCAAGGACGAAGACTATGCCCCGCTCTCATGCCATCGCTGACTACCGCAACTTCGGTATCATGGCGCATATCGACGCCGGCAAGACGACGACGACCGAGCGTATTCTTTTCTATTCCGGCAAGTCGCATAAAATCGGCGAAGTTCATGATGGTGCTGCCACCATGGACTGGATGGAACAAGAGCAAGAGCGCGGCATCACGATCACTTCGGCTGCGACAACGACCTTTTGGAACGGCAAACGTCTGAACATCATCGACACGCCCGGCCACGTTGACTTCACGATTGAAGTTGAGCGTTCGCTGCGCGTTCTCGACGGCGCTGTGTGTGTTCTCGACGGCAACCAAGGCGTTGAGCCGCAGACGGAAACCGTTTGGCGTCAGGCAGACAAATACAATGTTCCGCGCGTCGTGTTCGTCAACAAGATGGATAAGACTGGTGCGGACTTCTACAATTGCGTTGAAGAAATCATCACACGCGTCGCTGGTAAGCCTGTTTGCATCCAGTTGCCGATTGGTTCGGAAGCCGATTTCAAAGGCATCATCGACCTCGTCCGTATGAAGGCCGTTGTGTGGGACAATGAAAATCTTGGTGCGACATTCCGCGACGAAGAAATTCCCGCAAACCTTGCTGACAAGGCTGCTGAATACCGTGGCAAACTCGTCGAAGCTGCCGTCGAACTCGATGACGATGTGATGGCTGCTTATCTCGATGGCAAAGAGCCTGATGAAGCCACTTTGAAGAGCCTCATCCGCAAGGCTGTTATCGGCCGCGTGTTCAATCCGGTGCTTTGCGGTTCAGCGTTTAAGAACAAGGGCGTTCAGCCACTTCTCGACGCGGTCGTTGATTACCTTCCGTCACCGCTCGATCGCGAAGCGATCAAGGGCATCGATTTCAAGACGGAAGAAGAAACCGTTCGTAATCCTTTAGACGAAGATCCGTTCTCCATGCTCGCGTTCAAGATCATGGATGACCCCTTCGTTGGTACGATCACTTTCTGCCGTATTTATTCCGGCAAAGTGGAAGCGGGCACGACCGTGCTCAACTCCACAAAGGACAAGAAAGAACGTATCGGCCGCATGTTGTTGATGCATGCGAACAACCGTGAAGACATCAAGGAAGCCTATGCAGGCGACATCGTCGCGCTTGCAGGCCTCAAAGAAGTGCGCACAGGCGACACGCTTTGCGATCTCGGCAAACCCGTCATTCTCGAGCGTATGGAATTCCCTGAGCCTGTCATCGAAATCGCGATTGAGCCGAAGTCAAAGGCCGATCAAGAAAAGCTCGGTGTCGCGCTTTCGAAGCTCGCTGCAGAAGATCCGTCCTTCCGCGTCTCGACCGATCAAGAATCAGGTCAGACGATTTTGAAGGGCATGGGCGAACTTCATCTCGATATTAAAGTTGATATTCTTCGTCGTACCTACAAGGTCGATGCGAATATTGGCGCGCCGCAAGTGGCTTATCGTGAAACCATCACGCAGGCGAGCGAACATGACTACACCCACAAGAAACAGTCGGGTGGTTCGGGTCAGTTCGCGCGTATCAAGCTTGTCGCGCAGCCAAATGAAGTCGGCAAAGGTTATGAGTTTGAACCGAAAATCGTTGGCGGTGCGGTGCCGAAGGAATATATCCCGGGCGTCGAAAAGGGTCTTGAGAGCGTGTTGCATTCAGGCCCGCTCGCAGGCTTCCCGATCGTCGATGTGAAAGTGCAACTCGTCGATGGTGCTTACCACGATGTTGACTCGTCGGCGCTCGCCTTCGAAATCGCATCGCGCGCAGGCTTCCGCGAATTGCTGCAAAAGTGCAAACCGGTATTGCTAGAGCCGATCATGAAGGTCGAGGTCGTGACGCCGGAAGACTATACGGGTTCGGTTATTGGCGATCTCACCAGTCGTCGTGGTCAGATCCAAGGCCAAGACATGCGCGGCAACGCGATCGTCATCAATGCGATGGTGCCGCTCGCCAACATGTTTGGTTACGTTAATACGCTTCGGTCCTTCTCGCAGGGCCGGGCGAATTTCACCATGCAATTCGATCACTATGAGCAAGTGCCTCAAGCCATCGCGGCTGAGGTTCAAGCGAAATACGCTTGATCGGATTGAGTTCTTTCACTTCAGGTCCCGGCGACGGAGGATACGATGGCTAAAGAGAAATTTTCACGCACCAAGCCGCATTGCAACATCGGCACGATTGGTCACGTTGACCACGGCAAGACGTCGCTGACAGCAGCGATCACGAAAGTGCTTGCTGAAGCTGGTGGCGCAACCTTCACAGCCTATGATCAGATCGACAAGGCTCCGGAAGAGCGCGCTCGTGGTATTACAATTTCGACCGCACACGTCGAATATGAAACCAAGAACCGCCACTATGCGCACGTCGATTGCCCCGGCCACGCGGACTATGTGAAGAACATGATTACGGGTGCCGCGCAGATGGACGGCGCGATCCTCGTTGTTTCGGCTGCTGACGGCCCGATGCCACAGACTCGCGAACACATCCTTCTTGCTCGTCAGGTCGGCGTTCCGGCACTCGTCGTGTTCATGAACAAGGTTGACCTTGTTGATGACGCTGAATTGCTCGAACTCGTTGAACTCGAAATCCGCGAGCTTCTCTCGAAGTACGAATTCCCTGGCGACGAGATTCCGATCACCAAGGGCTCGGCTGTTTGCGCGCTCGAAGGCAAGCGTCCTGAAATCGGCCATGATGCAATTTTGAAGCTCATGGAAACGGTTGATGCTTTCATTCCGCAACCAGAGCGTCCGAAAGATCAGCCTTTCTTGATGCCGGTCGAAGACGTGTTCTCGATCTCGGGTCGCGGCACGGTTGTTACCGGTCGTATCGAGCGTGGCATCGTGAAGGTCGGCGAAGAAATCGAAATCGTTGGCTTGAAAGAAACACAGAAGACGATCGTCACCGGCGTCGAAATGTTCCGCAAGCTTCTCGATCAGGGTGAAGCAGGCGACAATGTCGGTTGCTTGCTCCGTGGCACGAAGCGTGAAGATGTTGAGCGTGGCCAGGTTCTCTCGAAGGTCGGTTCGGTTAAGCCGCACACGAAGTTCAAGGCTGAGGCTTACATCCTCACAAAGGAAGAAGGTGGCCGCCATACGCCGTTCTTCACAAATTATCGTCCGCAATTCTATTTCCGCACGACGGACGTCACCGGCATGGTGAAGCTTCCGGAAGGCACCGAAATGGTGATGCCGGGCGACAACATCGCCATGGAAGTTGAGCTCATCGCGCCAATCGCGATGGAAGAAAAGCTCCGCTTCGCGATCCGTGAAGGCGGCCGCACCGTTGGTGCAGGCGTCGTCGCTTTGATCATTGCCTAAGTTACACGTCTTCATGATGGGCGCCGGAAACGGCGTCCATTCTTTCGGGTAACATGCCCCGGGGATTTCTTCGATGAACGGTCAAAATATCCGCATTCGGCTCAAGGCTTTCGACCATCGCATTCTTGATGCGTCGATCCGTGAGATCGTTTCGACGGCCAAGCGCACAGGTGCTCAGGTTCGCGGTCCGATTCCGTTGCCGACGCATATCGAACGCTTCACGGTCAACCGCTCGCCGCACATCGACAAGAAGTCGCGTGAGCAGTTTGAAATTCGCACGCACAAGCGCGTTCTCGATATTGTCGATCCGACGCCGCAAACGGTAGACGCTTTGATGAAGCTCGACCTCGCGGCTGGTGTCGACGTCGAGATCAAGCTTTGAGCGGCGCGCGGGATACGGGGGCCATTATGAGGTCAGGCGTTATCGCCCAGAAACTCGGCATGACACGCATCTTCACAGATGCAGGCGTTCATGTGCCGGTGACAGTCCTGAAGGTCGATCGCTGTGAAGTGGTCGCCCATCGGACCAAGGAAAAGAACGGCTACACCGCGCTGCAGGTCGGCGTTGGTTTGGCCAAGGTCAAGAATGTTTCGAAGGCAGAGCGCGGTCATTTCGCGGTTGCCAAAGTCGAGCCGAAGCAAAAGGTCGCTGAGTTCCGCGTTGATGATCAGGACTTGATTCCGGTTGGCGCTGAAATCACGGTTGATCATTTCGTCGTCGGTCAGTTCGTCGATGTGACGGGCACGACAACGGGTAAAGGTTTTGCGGGTGGTATGAAGCGCTGGAATTTCGGCGGTCTTCGCGCCACGCACGGTGTTTCGGTCTCGCATCGTTCGATCGGTTCGACCGGTGGTCGTCAGGATCCGGGTAAAACCTTCAAGAACAAAAAGATGCCAGGCCATATGGGTGTTGAGTGCGTCACAACGCAAAATCTCCGCGTTGTGCAAACCGATCTAAATCGCGGTCTCATTCTCGTTGAGGGTGCAGTGCCGGGCGTGAAGGGCGGTTACATCTATGTTCGTGATGCGGTGAAACATCCGCTTCCGAAGGATGCGCCGAAGCCAGGTGCGTTTCGCTTGAAGGGCGATGGCGCTCAAAAGGCTGAAGCACCGGCCGCTGAAGTGCAGGAGAACGCGTGATGAAACTTGATGTCACGACACTCGATGGCGGCAAGGCGGGTTCGGTTGAACTCTCCGATGACATTTTCGGTTTGGAGCCGCGCGTCGATCTCATTCAACGCATGGTACTTTGGCAGCTCGCCAAGCGTCAGGCGGGTACGCACAAAACAAAAGGTCGCGCTGAAATCTGGCGCACCGGCAAGAAGATGTACAAGCAGAAGGGCACGGGTGGTGCACGTCACGGTTCGGCACGCGTGCCGCAATTACGTGGCGGTGGTCGTGCCTTCGGTCCCGTCGTGCGCAGCCATGCGCATGAATTGCCGAAGAAAGTGCGTCAGCTTGCGTTGCGTCATGCATTGTCGGCCAAAGTGAAGGTCGGCGCTGTGCGCGTGTTCGACACAGCGGCACTTGCTTCACCGAAGACAAAGGATCTCACCGATCGTCTCGGCAAACTCGGTTTGGCCAATGTGCTCGTCATTGACGGCGCAGAAGTCGAAAAGAATTTCGCGCTTGCCGCGCGCAACATTCCGAATGTGGACGTCCTGCCGGTTCAAGGCATCAATGTTTACGACATTCTCCGTCGTGAAACTTTGGTGCTCACCAAAGCCGCTGTTGACGCTTTGGAGGCTCGCTTCAAATGAGCATCGACCCGCGCCATTATGACGTCATCGTCAGCCCTGTGATCACCGAAAAGGCAACCGCTGCTTCCGAGCAGAACAAGGTTGTGTTCAAGGTCGCACGCACGGCAACAAAGCCGCAAATCAAAGCGGCCGTTGAGAAGCTCTTCAATGTGAAAGTGAAGAGCGTGAATACATTGATCCGGATGGGCAAGATCAAGACCTTCAAAGGCAAGTTCGGTCAGCAATCCGATGTCAAGAAAGCGGTTGTGACTCTCGCTGAGGGTTCATCAATCGATTTCACGACGGGTCTCTGAGGAAGGATCGCGCGCCATGGCTCTTAAAACATTCAAGCCGACGACACCGAGCCTTCGCCAGCTTGTGCTTGTTGATCGAAGTGATCTTCATAAAGGCAAGCCTGTTAAGGCTTTGACCGAAGGTAAATCGTCGAAGGGCGGCCGTAACAATAATGGTCGTATCACGGTGCGTTTCCGTGGCGGTGGACATAAGCAGTCTTATCGCGTGATCGATTTCAAACGTCGCACGCAACCAGGTGTATCGGCGACTGTTGAGCGGATCGAATATGATCCCAACCGCACAGGCTATATTGCGCTCATCAAATATCCTGATGGCACGCTCTCCTACATTCTTGCTCCGCAACGTTTGCAGGCGGGTGATCAGGTCGTGTCGAGCGAGCAGGCTGACATCAAGCCGGGCAATGCGATGTCGATCGGCAATATTCCGGTTGGCACACTCGTGCATAATATCGAAACGAAGATTGGTGCTGGTGGCACGCTCGCGCGTTCAGCCGGCAACTATGCTCAGATCGTTGGTCGCGATCAGGGCTATGTCATTCTTCGTTTGAAGTCGGGTGAACAACGCCTCGTTCATGGCAATTGCTATGCAACAGTCGGCGCGGTTTCGAATCCCGATCACATGAACACCACGATCGGTAAAGCCGGTCGTCAACGCTGGCTCGGCCAACGCCCTCACAATCGTGGCGTCACGATGAACCCGATCGACCATCCTCATGGTGGTGGTGAAGGTCGTACATCAGGTGGTCGTCATCCGGTTACACCGTGGGGCAAGCCGACCAAGGGCAAGAAGACGCGGTCCAACAAGCGCACCGACACTTTCATTGTGTCTAACCGCCATGCCCGTAAGAAGAAGTAAGGGAAGGTTCTGATGACTCGTTCAGTCTGGAAAGGCCCGTTTGTCGACGGCTACCTCCTTAAAAAGGCGGATGCAGCGCGCGACGCGAAGCGGTCTGAGGTGATCAAGATTTGGAGCCGTCGTTCGACGATCCTTCCGAATTTCGTCGGTCTCACTTTCGGCGTTTACAACGGCCAGAAGCATATTCCGGTTGCTGTTTCGGAAGAAATGGTAGGCCACAAATTCGGTGAATTCGCACCGACCCGCACATTCCACGGCCATGCGGCCGACAGGAAGGCAACGAGGAGCTGATCGCGATGGGCAAGGCATCCACCCCCCGCGCTCTGGCGGAGAATGAAGCGAAAGCAGTTGCGCGGATGATCCGCGTGT
>VGCJ01000026.1 GCA_016870035.1 Alphaproteobacteria bacterium | reverse complement strand
TTAAAGAGGATCTGCCGGATCCGCTTTTCATCAAGCGAGACAAGGCCGATTGCCGGATCAATCGTAATGGTTAAATCAAGTCCCAATTCCCGCATCTGGTCTTTAAGACCCATCACCGCGACATCAATGAGCGGACGAAGTTCAACATCGCTTACCGACAAATCAATTTCACCGCGATCAAAGGAGGCGAGATCAAGAATATCATCGATGATAGCCATCAATGCGTGCGAGGATTGAAGAATATACCCGGCGTAATCCGATTGTTTATTCGTCAAAGGCCCAGCCGTTCCACTCGCGAGCAATTCGGTGAAGCCAATCACATTGGTCAGCGGTGACCGCAATTGATATGAAACATGATGCACGAAATTTTCACGTAATTTTGCGGCGCGTTCCAAAGCTTCATTTTTCTCGGTGAGCGCACGCTCCACATTCACAATCGCCGAAACATCTATAAAGGTGACGAGTGTTGATCCATCAGGCAAAGGTGCCAAAGTACAATCAACAATCGAGCCGTCATGTCGCTCCATCCGATAGAATTGTGCTTCACGACTATCTGTGACCCCGGCAATCATCCCCTTGATCGATGACCAGACATCAATATCGGCATAAAGATGATGAGCATTCAGAATGACTTGATCAATGTGAGGATGAGTCTCCAAACGCTTCGCATCGAGTGACCAGATTTTTTCAAATGCAGGGTTGTTGAATTTATGGCGCCCATCGGTGCCAAACACCGCCACACCCTCTTTAAGTGAATCAAGCGTTTCGCTTTGTACGCGGGTTAGCGCATTAAAGCTTGATTGGAGATGGAATTGCGCGGTCACATCGTCAAAGAGATAGGTGACACCGCCTTGGGGATTCGGATTGATCACTGCGCGCAACATCCGGCCACCGGGAAGGTACCAAATCGATTCGCGCGTTTCCAATTGGCGATAATTCTCGAGCAAAGCGGCTTTCCAGCCTTTGTAATCCACTTGTTCCGGAAGGCGCCGCGCATCGCGCAACCGATCAAGAATTTCGCCATCCGTTGGCATGGATTTGATAAAGGCCTCATCCAATTGCCACAGCGTGCGATAAGCGAGATTACAAAAGACAAGTTTTTGCTTCTCATCAAAAATCGCAACGGATGTAGGCAACTGATCAAGGGTGCGGACATGATTGGCCATTTGCCTCTCAAGATCGCTGCGAATGGATTCGAGATCGGAAATATCCGACGCATATCCAATTGAGCCCGCAGCCAGCGGCGTTTCAACCAGATCAAAAATACGACGCTCACCCGCAATAACTAATGGGGACCTTGTTCGATAGACGTCGCCGCGCGTCACTGTTTCAGACGCTGTCTTGCGTAGGCCTGCGTCGAGCAATTCAACCTGTCGTGCAATGGCATCAGCGCTGTTTTCAGCATCCACTGCAAAAGCATAGGGTTCATTCACCCAGCTTAACCGACCGCTGCGGTCTCTGAGCCAGATCGGTTGCGCGAGCGTGTCGAGCATTGCGCGTAAGCCTAGTGTTTCAGCTTTGAGATTTTCATGATCACGCGCAAGATCAAGATAATCCTGTCTCTGGCTGCTCACATCCTTTAACCGAATCACCGCGCGCCCACCGAGCGGTCGGCCTTGCGCTTCGATATAGCGGCCGGTTTTTGTTTGCAGCACGAGTTCGAAAGGCGTGCCATTTCTGCGTAAAGCATCAATCGCCGCTTCTAGTGATTGTGCGCGTTTGGGTGCTAGCCATTGTCCGAAAGCCAGAGGCGCGCTGCCGCCGGTCGCCTCGGCTAAATGTCTTTGATCGCCTGTTAAGGCGGGGTCAGCGCCGCTCGTTGTCCATGTCACGATCAAAGGCGCGTCGGTCAAAAGGAGTGCGGCGAGGCGGTCGCGCTCCAATTGTATTTCTGTGTTTATTTTTTGAAGAGATGCGAGCGCGCGTTTATGGTGACGGCGCTCTGAAACATATCCATAGGCGAGGGTGCCACAGAGAATGCCGAGGCCTGCGCCAAGCGCGATATAACTCACACCGGAAAGGTCGCTGTCGCTCACCCATCCGATCAGGCGTGTCCAATCACCACTCACTATCATCTGCGCCTGATCCCGATCGTCCCATGACTGGCGTCCTTGCGACTACACACATGCGCGCGCGCCCCGAATCACTTGCACAATACAATCGCCGTGACTCGCGGCGGAAGAGGGGAAAAGGTTAACGCGCCAAAGAAAAAGCCCGGCTCGCGCCGGGCTTTTAAAAATCTTCGCGTTTAAGGCGTAGCTCAGTAGCGGTAATGTTCCGGCTTGAACGGGCCATTCGGCGAGAGCGAGAGATAATCGGCCTGCTTCTTGTTAAGCGTTGTGAGCTTCACGCCGATCTTGGCGAGGTGAAGGGCCGCAACCTTCTCGTCAAGATGCTTCGGCAGCGTGTAAACCTTGCGGTCATACTGGCTTTGCTTCGTCCAGAGTTCGATCTGCGCAAGCGTCTGGTTTGTGAATGATGCCGACATCACAAATGAAGGATGGCCCGTGGCATTGCCGAGATTCACAAGGCGACCTTCCGACAGCACGATGATGCGCTTTCCACTGGGGAATTCGACTTCATCGACCTGCGGCTTTACATTGTGCCATTTGAAATTCTTGAGGCATGCGATCTGAATTTCCGAGTCAAAGTGACCGATATTGCAGACGATGGCACGGTCTTTCATCTCGCGCATGTGATCAACGGTGATCACATCGAGATTGCCTGTTGCGGTCACGAAGATATCGGCGCGCGGTGCGGCATCTTCCATCGTGACAACTTCATAACCTTCCATAGCAGCTTGAAGCGCGCAGATCGGATCGATTTCCGACACCATCACGCGGCAACCTGCATTACGGAGCGATGCAGCCGAGCCTTTGCCCACGTCACCAAAGCCTGCAACCATGGCCACTTTACCGGCCATCATCACGTCTGTGCCGCGACGAATGCCGTCAACGAGTGATTCACGGCAACCATAGAGATTATCGAATTTCGATTTCGTCACCGAGTCATTCACATTGATGGCAGGGAAGAGCAATTTGCCTTCATTGGCCATGTTATAAAGACGATGCACGCCGGTTGTTGTTTCTTCCGTCACGCCCTTGATGGCCTTGCCATTGCGAGCATACCAACCCGGATTGCTCTTCAGGCGCTTCTTGATCGACGCGAAAAGAATTTCTTCTTCTTCATTTGTTGCGCCATCGAGGAACGTCGTGTCGCCATTTTCAGCGCGGATACCGAGATGAATGAGGAGTGTTGCGTCGCCACCGTCATCGAGAATCATGTTCGGCGTACCGCCGTCACCCCATTCGAAAATTTTGTGGGTGTAATCCCAATAATCTTCGAGTGATTCACCCTTGATTGCGAAGACCGGTGTGCCGGAGGCAGCGATTGCGGCTGCCGCATGATCCTGCGTCGAATAAATATTGCACGAGGCCCAACGCACATCGGCACCGAGCGCCTTCAAGGTCTCGATCAACACGGCTGTCTGAATGGTCATGTGGAGTGAACCGGCAATGCGTGCGCCTTTCAAAGGCTGCGAGGCGCCATATTCAGCGCGCGTGGCCATCAGGCCTGGCATTTCGGTTTCAGCGATATTGATTTCTTTGCGGCCCCAGTCGGCGAGACCGATATCGGCAATGCGGTAGTCGTTAAAATGCGTGGACATGATGTTCCTGACAGCAATGGGGAGGGAAAAAGCGGTATTGAGTGCCGCTATATCAGCGGACCAGCTCTAAAGCAATCGCGATATAAAGAAAACTTTATATCATCCCCGAAAGGATTATTCGTCCTCGCCAAAGCGGTCGGCCACGAGCGTAACCAAGGCCGTGATCGCCGCCTCCGCGTCTTCGCCCTTCGCGGCGAGGGTGATAGTCGAGCCAATACCGGCTCCAAGCGTCAAAATGCCCATGATTGACGTGCCACCGACCGTCTCGCCGGACCGCGTCACCGTGACATCGGCTTTGAAACCATCGGCGCGTTGCACAAATTTCGCCGTCGCGCGGGCATGAAGCCCTTTTTTATTGACGATCTCGACGTCCCGCCGGATCCACTCTTCACTCATAACGGCCTCTGGCTCTATTATATGCCTGCCAGAACCTGACTGGCGACATTGATATATTTGCGACCGGCGTCCTGAGCCTGGCCAACGGCATGGCTTAAATCGCAATCGCCGCGCACACTCGCGAGCTTGATCAACATGGGCAGATTGATGCCGGCTACCACTTCGGTGCGGCAGGTGCCCATAACGGAAATCGCCAGATTGGAGGGGGTTCCGCCGAACATATCGGTGAGAACCACAACCCCGTCGCCGCTATCCACCTCGCGCACGGCTTCAATGATCTCGCCACGGCGCATATCCATATCGTCTTCAGCGCCGATGGTAACGGTCTGGATTTGTTTCTGGCGCCCGACGACATGTTCAAGAGCGGCCAAGAATTCCACTGCTAAACGTCCATGGGTTACGAGCACCATCCCGATCATCGCGCGCACATCCCTTGAAGCGATAAGGGGGTCGCGGCGGAATAATATTTTTCACACACAGAGGGGCGCTTCGTTTTATGCACCTGATTGCTCATCCGCTCACTTTGACGGGGCCACCACCCAGCGCAACAAGAACATTGTCAACACTTTCCGGTGTCACAGCGACCCGTCGAAGGGTTAGACCCAAAACATCCCCTACGCCATCTGCCGCGTAGGGGAAGCGTGCTTCTAGCACAGTTACGCAATCCGCGAGAAGCCGGATTGCGGCTCGATCTTCTACATTTGTTTGGCCAATGCCAAGCCCCCTGATTTCGATCTGACCCCGGATCGCCGGATGCCCTTCCGCAAGCAGTTGAGAACCGTAACGCATGAGGTGAATGCGGTCATCACCCACCAAAGCCGCCTTCATTCCGCGCGCTTCGGCCAATTCAATCAAACGACGGGCTAAAGTGGATTTTCCGCTCCCCGAAACACCGCGTATGAGGACGCCCGCGCCTTCGATGACAACGCATGTGGCATGTACCCATTCGTCAGCATCCGGTTTCATGCAGAACCCGCAGGCAACCTCACGGTGAAGCGCGCACCTTCAACTTGACCTTTTGCGTTGATGCGATTTTCTGCCCAAATGCGACCGCGATGCGCTTCAATGATTTGACGCGAGATTGAAAGACCGAGACCGGAATTTTCTCCAAAACCGCCATTCGGCCTATCAGTATAAAAGCGGTTAAAGATATTCTCGAATGCGTGCGACGGAATACCGGGTCCGTCATCATCAACTATGATGATGACAGCATCTCGTTGGCGCCCCACAGTGACGCGAATTTCACCATGAGGTTCAGAAAATGACTTAGCGTTATCGATCAGATTATTAAGGACCTGACCAAGGCGCGAATCATAACCAATGATCGTTGCGGCTTGCGATGAAGGAAGACCGTCGCCACGAATAAGATGGGTTTTGATTTGTTCCCCCGAGTAGATGGAGTTTGCGACATCCACAACAGTTTCGGCCAAACGCAAAACATCAACAGGCTCAGCATCAACGCGTGCAAGTTCAGCATCAAGACGTGAGGCATTTGAAATATCGCTGATCAAACGATCAAGCCGTTGCACATCATGTTTGATAACGTCCACGAGACGCATACGGCTCTCGTCGCTTTTTGCAAGTGGCCAGGTTTCAACTGCACTGCGCAAAGATGTGAGTGGATTTTTTAATTCATGCGCAACATCCGCGGCAAAACTCTCAATCGCTTCGATCCGATCATAAAGTGTGCGTGTCATGTCGCGTAAGGAGCCGGAAAGATGACCAATTTCATCGCTGCGTTCTGTGAGATCGGGAATTTCCTCACGCGTGCGCAATCCACGTCTCACGCGATCAGCAGCGGCTGATAATCGGCGAATGGGACCCACAATGGTTCCGGCAAAAAATGCGGATACGATCAGCATTGCCGCCGCTGCAACCGCAAAGACGCGTAGAATCGAAAGTCGTTCAGCCCGAATGATGCCGTCAATATCGCCACCAAGCGTCGAGAGCAGCAAAACGCCACGAACAACGCGTGAGCGTTGAATGGGTACAGCGACCGATACGATCGTTTCTCCTGCGCCATTGACGCGAACAATACTTGCTGGCGCGCCGTTAAAAGCGCTCGAAACTTCAGCAATGGACCGCCCATGAGTAGGGTTAGAATCTTCCTTGTCGCCCTTCACCCTACTGCCGAGCCTATGGGTCATCAAATCCCATGTTCGCGCAATCAAAGTGCGTTCACCGTCTTCCGGAGGCGGAAGGTCAAAGCGCATGATGTCGCCGCGTGAATACATCGCCGCTGTATCGATCAATAATTCTCCATCTTGATCATAAATGCGCGCGCGTGTGCGTGTTGGTGTCACCAGCCGCCGCAAGAGCGGCGCGACATTTTCCGGATTGATGGAGAATTCAGTTGAATCATCACCTGCAATCGCGCTTTCGCCTGCTTGCAACAACAATAATTTTTCCGGATCTATTGTGATCGAGTCAATTTCGATCGTTGCGGAGGCAGCAACGGCCGAAGCCATGATCGCGCCTTGCGTGAGGAGACTTTCAACACGCGCTTCGATCAAACCTTGCCGAAATTGGTTGATATAGAGAAAGCCAACCAGCAGAGCGACAAGGCCAGCGAGATTCAAAACAACGATGCGGCGGACAAGGCTTGACGAGGCTCTGAGTGCAATGAGGCGAAAAAATTGTTTGAACCGAAAGCCGCCTTCACGACGCCCTGACGAGTTTTTTTGTTCGGTGTCGTGATGCTGCGCATTCATTCGGCAAATTTATATCCGACGCCATAAAGCGTTTCGATCATATCGAAATCATCATCAACGGCTTTGAATTTTTTCCGCAATCTTTTGATGTGGCTGTCGATGGTTCGATCATCAACATAGACCTGGTCATCATAAGCCGCATCCATCAACGCATTGCGGCTTTTCACAACGCCGGGACGTTGCGCAAGCGATTGCAAAATCAAAAATTCCGTAACCGTCAGAATGACGGGCAAACCCTTCCATGTGCAAGCATGGCGTTCGGTATCCATACGAAGCACGCCGCGCTCGAGGATCTTCGCTTCGTTCTCTTTGGTTTGCGGAACATCCTTGGCGCTCATACGGCGCAGAATTGCCTTTACACGCTCAACCAGCAGGCGCTGCGAAAAGGGTTTACGGATAAAATCATCGGCCCCCATTTTGAGACCGAAAAGTTCGTCAATCTCTTCATCCTTGGAAGTCAGAAAAATAACCGGCAAATCGGATTTCTGCCGCAAGCGGCGCAAGAGTTCCATCCCATCCATACGCGGCATCTTGATATCGAAGATTGCGAGATCCGGTGGCGATTGCTTCAAGCCTTCAAGCGCGGCCGCGCCATCCGTATAGGTTTGAACGCGATAACCTTCGGCCTCAAAAGCAATCGAGACAGAGGTCAGAATGTTGCGGTCATCATCGACCAAAGCGATTGTCGGCATAAGGCACTCCGGAAAACGGGGTTTATATTTAGCGCCGATCCTAGAACATAGCGAGGCCAAATTGTGGCAAAGCTCTCGATTGGCGGCGTTAAGTCTTCGGTTTCGGCTTGACGAAGCTCTTGTTCATTGTTTGGTTCGCTTTCATGAACACAACACCCGCTAAACCCTTCGATCCTGTCCGCGATGCCAATGAAAAGGCGCTTCGGACAGCGCATCATTTGTTGAAAGACACGCGCTTTGCCTCGCTCGCCACGCTTGATGCAGAAGGCCATCCTTTTGCAAGCCTTGTGAGTTTTGCGCTTGATCGTGCAGGCGCGCCCTTTCTGTTTGTGTCGCGGCTTTCAGCCCATACCCAACATTTGCTCGCCAATCCGCGCGCGGCTTTGCTTGTCGGTGAACCGGGCAAAGGCGATCCGCTCGCGCATGCGCGCATGACGGTGCAATGTCTGGCTGAGCCTATTGCTAAAGACAGCGATGATGTGATTTTGCTAAAGACGCTCTATCTCGCGCGACATCCGAAAGCGCAGCTTTATGCCGATTTTCCGGATTTCATCTATATCCGATTGAAGCCGCTTGGCGCGTCACTCAATGGCGGCTTTGGCAAAGCCTTTCGCCTCACCGCGGATGAAGTGAGGCTGAAATAATGTATTGAAACGGCGCACCGATCAGATCGATTGATTATACGCGCCGACTTCGGGACTTTGACGGATCAAACCATCAATCGCTTTGAACATTTCGCGCATGCGCGCTTCCGAGACCGGGCTTTCGCACACAACAACGAGTTCAGGCTTGTTTGAAGAGGCGCGCACAAGGCCCCATGTGCCATCTTCATTGGTGACACGCACACCATTCACCGTGACGACATCGCAGATTTTTTGGTCGGCAAAACTCGCATTTGATTTTGCGAGCGATTGAATATCGGCGGTTATGCGCTCAACCACGCTATATTTCACTTCATCCGCACAATGCGGGGACATTGTCGGTGTGCCCCATGTTTTAGGGAGCGCGCGATAATGATCCGCCATGCTTTTATCGGGACTGCGATCAAGCATATCAAGCACCGCAATCGCAGTCACAAGCCCGTCATCATAACCACGACCTAAAGGCGCGTTGAAAAAGAAGTGACCGGATTTCTCAAAGCCCGCAAGCGCTTTTAAATCTGCAACGCGGCGTTTGATATAGGAATGTCCTGTCTTCCAATAATCGGTCTTCGTACCTTGCGACGCCAAAACTGGATCGGTCATAAAGAGGCCCGTCGATTTCACATCGACCACAAATTGCGCGTTCTTATGTATCGAGGATAAATCGCGCGCGAGCATCACACCGATTTTATCAGCAAAGATTTCGTTGCCTTCGTTATCGACAACACCGCAGCGGTCACCATCGCCATCGAAACCAAGCGCCACATCGGCTTTATGCTCATGCACGGCGTGCGCCATCGCATGCAGCATTTCCATATCTTCGGGATTGGGATTATAGCGCGGGAAGGAATGATCAAGCTCTGCATCAAGCGGGATCACATCAACGCCGAGACTCTCGAGAATGCGCGGTGCAAAAGCGCCGGCGGTACCGTTGCCGCACGCCGCAATCACTTTCATCTTGCGTTTGTAAGGCGCGCGCGTGATAAGATCCGCAATATAACGATCCGCAAAATTCTCGATATAAAGATAAGCGCCACCGGCATGCGCTTTGCCAAGACCCTTCAAGACAATCTCTTTCAAACGCGACATTTCATCGGGACCAAAGGTTACGGGGCGTTGCGCCCCCATTTTCACGCCCGTCCAGCCATTATCATTATGCGAGGCGGTCACCATCGCCACGCAAGGCACGTCAAGCGCGAATTGCGCAAAATAAGCCATCGGCGACATCGCCAAACCGATATCATGCACAGTGCAGCCTGACGCCATGAGGCCATTGATCAGCGCCATTTTGATCGAGGCCGAATAGCCGCGATAATCATGACCGGTAACAATCTCGGGCTTCACGCCCATCTCGCGGATCAGCGTGCCAAGGCCAAGACCGAGCGTTTGCACGCCCATAAGGTTCAATTCTTTTTCGAAGAGCCAGCGTGCGTCATATTCGCGAAACCCCGTAGGCTTCACGAGTGGTATTGTCTCATAGGCATAACTATTAGGCGTGAGTGCAGAAGCGGGTTTTGGAAACATAAGTAAAACTCATGTGAGTGGGCGAAATAACGCGTTAAGCGTTCCAGTGTTTGAGTTTGGCAGCAATGTCAATCGATGAAGGCAGACTTAGTTGCGCGCCGGCCTTTGTACAAGTGAGACTGCCAGCAGCCACACCATGAGCGAGTGCGCTTGTAAATCCAAAACCACGATCAAGTGCCGCGGCAAAGGCTCCACAAAATGCATCGCCCGCTGCCGTTGTATCAACGACATCAACAGGGAATGCAGGGATGTGTCGTTTCACACCATCCGTCCATGCCACAGCGCCTTCGGCGCCAAGCGTGACGATGGTTGTAAGCTTACGTTTTTCTGTGATCAGACGGGCGTGGGTCTCGGGTGTATCTGGGTGAAAACCCATACCTTTTGCAACCACCGCCGCTTCATGTTCATTCATGATGAGCACATCGATCAACGCAGCAAGCTCTTCGGCAATCACGCCTGCGGGCGCGACATTCAAGATCACCCGCGCGCCTTTTTCCTTTGCGATGCGTGCGGCGGCAATTTGCTCGCGTTCAGGCACTTCGCGTTGCATGAGCAGAATATCTTTTTCGCCGATTATGAGTTTTGAAAGCGAGGAGGCGCGCGCTTTTGCGTTCGCACCTGAAGCGACCGTGATTGCGTTTTCGCCTTTTGCATCAACCGTGATGAAAGCCGTACCTGTTGGCGCATCAACTTTTTCAGTTGCGGAAAGATCAACGCCCTCCGCTTTCAAAAGCGCTAAGCCAATCTCGGCAAAAGGATCGCGTCCGACAGCGCCTGCAAGCGCAACGATTGAACCCGCGCGCCGCGCCGCAAGCGCTTGATTGGCGCCTTTGCCACCAGGGATCACATCGTAACCTGGTCCCAAAACGGTCTCGCCCGGACGCGGGATCGCTTCAACCCGGGTGACAAAATCAACATTCACCGAACCGAAAACAATGATCATGTTTTTGCCTTTCGATACGCATCGATAAAGCGCATCGCACGCTTTTTGATTTCAACCGCATCAACACCCGGCGAGAAGAGCGATGAGCCTAAGCCATAGCCTTTCAGCGGCGTTGATGCATAAGAGGCAAAGCTTGTTTCATTCACGCCGCCCACAAGCACCATGCGTATTGATTTGGGCAACACGGCCGAGAGTGCTTTCACGCCTGAGGGTGACATCAATTCACCGGGGAAGAGTTTCAACATATGCGCGCCTGCATCAAGCGCGCTCATCGCTTCCGTCGGCGTGAAAACGCCTGGCGCAGAGATCAGGCCTTCAGATATTGCATGCGCAATCACATCCGGATTGGCATTGGGTGATACAATTAAGGTGCCGCCCGCATCCATCACTTGATCGACTTCAGTGCGGCGATAGACGGTGCCGGCACCCACAATCGCGCGGCCTTCAAGCGCATGAGATAAACGCGTAATGCTTTTGAAGGGTTCTGGTGAATTCAACGGCACTTCGAGAATCGTAATTCCTGCTTCGACAAGCGCTTCCCCAATAGACACCGCTTCATCGGGATGTAGTCCGCGTAAAATTGCAATCAGCGGGCATTCAGCAAAGGCTTTGTCGAAATGGTCGAGCGCCGTCATGCGGGAATCATCCTTTGGGACATAAATGATTAAGACCTTTGATAAAGGCGGTTTCAGGCGTCATCACCGTGCAGTCAAGATTTATCGCATGAAGCGCTTTTTTGTAATTTTCGGCAATGATACCTTCAGCAATCAGCGTGATCGCTTTGCTTTGCGGGTAAAGCGCAACAGCATTGAGAATTTCCGAACCGATCAAAAGGCCTGAAAGAAACGGCCCCACTTCCTCGCCCGTCATATCACCAAGCAGCACCGATGTGCGTGCTGAGAAGGCTTGATGCGTAAGACCGCCGCCACGCTCTGCGGCGTGTAACCCTTTTTCAAATCCGCCTGTGTGATCGGGCTCTTTGTGCAAGGCACTCAAAATTGTATGGCCTAAAAGTGTGGCGTAAAATTCGCCCGTCATGAAAGTTGAAAAGCTTTTCATGAGTCCCTTTTCAATGCGGATCCATTTCGAATGTGTTCCGGGTAAAATCACAACACCATCGTGAAGGCCTGCGCCAAGAGCGAGCGTTTCTTCACCGCGCAACACATCGGGAGCGCCTGTTTCATCACGCGTTGAAAGACCCGGCACAATATGCGCAATGCGGCCATTACCGATATCAATCGGCATCATCGCTTGTGAAAGATCAGATGACGATGCAGGGCAGGCGCGATAAGGCGCTTCCACCCAACCATTGCGGCTGCCCACCATGCCCGCCATCAAAACAGGGATATGCGGATCGCGCGCAAGCCACATGCCGCAGCGAAGGACGAGTAAGGCGGGAAATCCGCCGGGCTTGACCGCCATGATGCCGTCATCGCTTGAGATGCGTTCAATCACCGCGCCAGTTTCATCAATGAGATAGGCGCGAAAACGCGTCGTTCCCCAATCAATACCAACAAGCACGGGTTTGGTCATGGGCTTATGAAATCAGATCCAGCCGCCATCAACGACATATTGCTGATTGGTGCAGGCGCTTGCTTCATCGGAAGCAAGGAATACGGTCACTTTGGCAATATCGGCCGGCACGAGTTTACGTTTCAAGCACTGGCGATTCATCAATTCCTTTTCACCTTCCGGTGTGAGCCAGAGCGAGATTTGCCGCTCGGTCATGATCCAGCCCGGCGCAATCGCCATGCAGCGAACGTTGAATTGCCCGAAGTCACGAGCGAGCGAGCGCGTCAAACCGAGCACAGCGGATTTCGCGGCGGTGTAAGCGGCCATGCCGCCTTGGCCCACCATCCATGAGGTGGAACCGAAGTTTAAAATCACACCGTGATTGGCAGCCTCCATATCTTCAATCACCGCTTGAACGCAGAAAAATTGATGTTTGATATTTACCGCGAAGCGATCATCCCAGTAATCCGATGTCACCTCTTTCATTTTGTGGCGTTGGTCATGCGCCGCATTGTTCACAAGCACAGTAATCGGGCCGACGACTTTGCGCGCTTTTGCAATCGAGTCTTTCAGCGCGGCGATATTCGTTAAATCGCACTGTTCAAAATGAACGTTCCAACCTTTGGCCGCGCAATCAGCGACGACTTTTTTTGACGCTTCAGCATTGATATCGATGAAGGCGACTTTGGCTTTTTGCCGCGCGAAATGATGGACGATTGATTCGCCAATTCCGCTGCCCCCGCCGGTGATCAGAACGGCTTTGCCTTCAAGATCGGGGTAAATCGCGCCTTTGATCTCGGTCATAAAAGTCTCCCTGACATTTTCAGTATGGCTTGATGTCTGATGCCATGCCGCAAGGGCGGCTGTAAAGGCGCGCGGCTCAGTCGTTGTGTGTGCTCCATTGAAGGCTGCGGACAGAGGCTTTATGGTCCGTTTTCATGATAGCTCCTTCCTTTAATCCGGTTCTTTCCGACCTCCCCACCACTATTTTCGAAACCATGTCGAAACGCGCGCGAGAAACGGGCGCAATCAATCTCGGCCAAGGCTTTCCTGATGGGCTGGGCCCGCGCGATGTGCTCGAAAAAGCCGCCGACGCCGTCATCAATGGCTGGAACCAATATCCGCCTATGCCCGGCTTGACCGAGCTTCGCCAAGCGGTGGCTCAGCATTATGCCGCGCATCAAGGCGTGAGCCTCGATTGGGAACAGGAAGTGATGATCACTTCCGGCGCGACCGAGGCGATTGCCGGCGCGCTTTTGGCACTCATACGCTCGGGCGACGAAGTGATTCTCTTCCAGCCGATGTATGATGCCTATCTGCCGCTCGTGTTGCGCGCGGGTGGCGTGCCGCGCTTTGTGCGTCTTGAGCCGCCGCATTGGCGTTTTGATGAAGCGATGCTCGCGTGCGCCTTCACCGATAAAACGCGTGTGGTGTTGTTGAACAATCCGTTGAACCCGGCGGCGAGTGTGATGCCGCGCGAAGATCTCGAATTGCTCGGACGTTTTTGCGAAAAGCATGATGTCTATGTAATTTCGGATGAAGTGTGGGAACATGTCGTCTTTGATCAGCGCGCGCATGTGTCGCTGTTATCAATCCCCGCGCTGCGCAACCGCACGGTGAAGATTGGCTCGGCCGGAAAAATTTTCTCGCTCACCGGATGGAAAGTGGGCTTCTCATGCGCCGTACCTGAAATTTTTCGCGTGCTCACCAAAGCGCATCAGTTTTTGACCTTCACCACGCCGCCGAATTTACAAACAGCGGTGGCTTATGGGTTGCAGAAAGAGCGCGACTATTTCACTGGCATGCGTGCTGATTTAGAGCGCAGCCGTGATCGCTTTACGAAGGGCCTTATTGATTTGGGCTTTAACGTGTTACCAAGTGCGGCGACTTATTTTGTCAATATCGACATTGCGCCTCTGGGTGAAAAAGACGATGCCGATTTTTGTATGCGTCTTGTGAATGACCACGGCGTGGCGGCGATTCCCGTTTCCGCCTTCTATGCGCAAGACGCCGTTAAAACCATTGTGCGCTTTTGTTTTGCCAAAGGCGATGCGGTGCTTGACGGTGCACTGGAGCGGTTGAAGGGGGTAGGGGCGGCAGGCGGTATCCTCTGAATACAAAGAAGGGCTCCTAAACCGTTATTGCGAGCGGGAGCGAAGCAAACCAGCTGATGGTCATTATTCAAATGCCACGACGCCATTGCGTTTCTTTCGTTCACTCCACCTTGATTGCTTCGCGTTCGCTCGCAATGACGGACTACGATTGTCGATTGTCGATTGTCGATTGCTGATTGTCGATTGCCGATTCTCTGTACCCGACACCCTTCCAATATTTAAAATCCTCTCTTTCAACTTAAAGCTGTATCCACCGCGTAGCTGCTACCTAACCCTCTCGTGTTGAGCGCTTGAGGATTTGTGTTTTGGCGCGGGGCTGATAGTCTTTTCCTTAGGTCATGCACATCACGGCTCGGGGCGTAAGACACCTTACAACAAGCGGCAGTGCATCTGCCGTCACCAAACTGCCCTGATGCTTTTACGTCGGGGTGGCGGCGTTATTTTTAGGTCGCGAGACTAAAAGCGTCGCGACGAACTTGTTGTGGCTGTCTTAACACCCCGGCACCAGCGCGCGTTGCGCTGGCGCCATTCTCTCTTCTTGAGGAGTGACGGGGAATGGGCGCGTTACAAATCGATTTCACACGACCCATGACTTTTCAAAACGCGATGCAAAATTTCGCGTTGTCCTTGGCTTTCGTGATGGTGGCCTTGCGCGATGAAGCCGCGTTTCGAGAAGAGCCCGATGACGCGATTTTGATTGCCGCGCATTTATTATGCCCGATGCTTGAGGATTCGCATCGGGAGGCGGTTGTATTGACCAAAACAATCGATCAGAGGTTGTTGACGAGTACAAATTAATTTATAGGACAAAAATTTTTTCTATATGGTCATAAACTTCTATAGATTTATCAAATATTCTTTTTTTATTAGGGGATACGATGAACATTTATTATTTAATTGAGGGGCGCATAATTACAGAGCGAACAGGAATTACACTTCCAAACATTATTTGCAAACCAGTATTGAATGAAACAGAACTAGATAAAACAATCTCTTCAATACTATCGAAATTATTTGTTTATGTTAGCTCAAATAGCGAATTTGACCCATATGACCTAAGAAATTTTTTGTTTGATGTAATTGGAATCATAATTGGTAGAATAAGTTTCTGGCATCATTTTGGATTAAGTTTTGAGCTTGACTCCGTTTCGGACATTTCAAAAAATGAAACCGTGGTCTATGGTGTTGAAGGTTATGCTTTTCAAGATAACTTGCTGGATGTTGTAACCTTCCGTTCACATCGTGACGGACAAAAGTTCGAGCTTTCATTTGCGCATCTGGAAAATAATGCACTTTCCCGTGTAACATTTGAATTGAAAAATGTAATCCGAAATCTAAGCTATACAGCATTACACTGTCGACTCTCCATCGAAGCGATTAGAAATCATTTTGACTCAAGAAATGAGCCGCTGGGATAGGAGAAACTTAGAGATAAGCTTCGTGTTAGTCGATCAACAATTGAACAATTTAAGGATGTTGCTAATGACCAACGTCACGGTCGCAACGTTTCTCAAACATGGCAACAATGAGGAGATGCCATACAAATTGCTTGGGAAATCTGCCATAGATTTATTATATGGCTTGATGGATCGCCGGACGCTCCATTAAAGGAAGGTCAATTTCCTCAATTTTGAAGATAATGAATTGGGAGTGGTACGCCACGCACCTGCGCACGAACACGCTTCACCCCAGATTCAACTCCTTAAAAAAGTCATTCCCCTTGTCATCGATCACGATGAAGGCGGGGAAGTTTTCGACGTCGATTTTCCAGATCGCTTCCATGCCGAGTTCGGGATATTCTAACACTTCGACTTTTTTAATGCAGTCTTGCCCGAGTCGCGCGGCAGGACCGCCAATAGAGCCCAAATAGAAGCCGCCATATTTTTTGCACGCTTCGCGCACTTCCGCAGAGCGGTTGCCTTTCGCGAGCATCACCATCGAGCCGCCCGCCGCTTGGAATTGCGCGACGAAAGAATCCATGCGGCCTGCTGTCGTCGGGCCGAATGAACCTGACGCATAGCCTGCCGGTGTTTTTGCCGGACCCGCATAATAAACCGGATGATTTTTGAAATAATCCGGCATCGGTTCGCCACGCTCAAGCCGCTCACGGATTTTTGCATGTGCCGAATCGCGCGCAACAATCATTGTGCCCGTGAGCGAAAGCCGCGTCTTGATCGGATAGGATGAAAGCTTTGCAAGTATCGCCTGCATCGGCTGATTAATATCGATATCGACATGATCACCATCAAAGGCGCTGTCATCAAGTTCGGGCAGATAATGCGAGGGATCGGTTTCAAGCTGCTCCAAGAACACGCCATCTTTGGTGATCTTACCTTTGGCTTGACGGTCTGCCGAGCATGAAACGCCAAGCCCGATCGGAAGCGACGCGCCATGACGCGGCAAGCGGATCACGCGCACATCATGGCAGAAATATTTACCGCCAAATTGCGCGCCCACGCCTAAATTCTGCGTCAGTTTGAAAATCTTTTCTTCCATTCTGAGATCGCGGAACGCATGGCCCGCTTCCGAACCTTCGGTCGGTAATTCATCATAATAACGCGTGGAAGCGAGTTTCACGGTTTTCATCACAAGCTCGGCTGATGTGCCGCCGATCACAATCGCCAAATGATAGGGCGGGCAGGCGGAGGTGCCGAGTGTGAGAATCTTTTCTTTCAAAAACGCAATCAAGCGATCATGCGTGAGCACTGAAGGGATGGCTTGATACAGGAAGCTTTTATTCGCCGAGCCGCCGCCTTTCGCAACGAATAAAAATTTATATTCGTCATCGCCTTCGGCATAGAGATTGATCTCGGCGGGAAGATTGGTACGCGTGTTTTTCTCTTCAAACATCGAAAGCGGCGCCACTTGCGAATAGCGCAGATTTTTTTCGAAATAGGCGTCTTTGATGCCGCCCGTGATGGCGTCGGCATCTTCGCCATCGGTCAACACAAAGCGGCCGCGTTTCGCAGACACAATCGCCGTGCCCGTGTCTTGGCACATCGGCAGCACGCCACCGGCGGCGATATTCGCATTCTTCAACAAATCATAGGCGACGAAACGATCATTAGGTGTCGCTTCCGGATCGTCGAGAATTTTACGGAGCTGCGCGAGATGGCCCGGGCGCAACAAATGATTGATGTCGATAAAAGCCTGTTTCGAGAGCAACCTGATCGCTTCAGGCGCGATGGAGAGGAACGTCTTGTCGCCCAGTTTTTCGATCTTCACGCCCTCGCTTGAAAGCTTGCGATAAGGGGTGGTGTCGGGGCCCAGAGGAAACAGGCTGTCGGCGGCCGCCATGGCGCTCTCCATCGGATCATTTATTTTTGACGCGTTAAAGACGGGGGGGTCCCGCCGAAACGCGCGAAAGAGATAGATCATCTTCAGTGAAGGCGCTACATCTCCCCATCTTCGACCATAGGCGTGTGAGGTTTGATCCCCGATGTTTGCCCATCCCGTTCTCGTTGCCGATATCGGCGGCACCAATTCACGCTTTTCGATTGTCGAAACGCCGGGGCAGGATCCCAGAATCTTGGGGCGTTTTCGCACGGCCGATTATCCGGGCCCACTTGAAGCCATTCAAGCCGCATTGGCTTTAACGCCCCTCAAACCGCAATCTGTTGTGATGTGTGTGGCAGGGCCGGTTGTTGATCGTCGCTGTCACCTAACGAATGCGCGCTGGACCATTGACGGTCCGGCACTCGCCAAAGCTTTGGGGCTTACATCCGGCCTGCTTCTCAATGATTTTGAAGCGCAAGCGCTCTCGCTGCCTGCTCTGCATCCTGAATGGTTGAAACAAATCGGAGAGGCCGCGCCGTCAAAGGGCGGATCGATGCAGGTGATTCTCGGGCCCGGCACGGGATTGGGCATCGGCGCGCTGTTGACGCTTGATGGGCGCTATGTGCCGCTCGCGAGCGAAAGCTGCCATGTCGATCTCGGTCCAGTTGATAAGGACGGAGAAAAATTCTGGCCGCATCTGCAGAAAGTCATGGATCGTCATACGACGGAGTCTGTGATGTCGGGCCCCGGCCTCGTTCGCATCCATCGCGCGCGGATGATCGCGAAGGGGCTTCAACCTTCAACTGATGATGGTGTCGCCATCGTGAATGCGGCTTTGGCGGATCCCGCATCCGATGCACGCGCCACCATTAATGCCTATCTCAAAATCATCGCGCGCTTTGCGGGCGACATCGCGATCACCTTCTTGGCCTCGGGTGGCGTCACGCTGGCCGGCGGCATTTTGCCGCGGATCGCGTCGATGATTGATGGGGCGGCTTTCCGCCGCGCCTTCGAGATGAAGGCGCCGGTCGATGCGCTCACCCGCCGAATCTCGACGCGGCTTTTGATGGAACCAGACGCGGTTCTTTATGGGATGGCTGCGATTGCGGCTACACCAGAGCGTTACGCGATCGATTACAAGGGTCGGGCTTGGGTTTAACCGTTTTAGGCGGCAGAAGCCGTCGGCGATTGGTTCAGAAGCGCGAAAAGCGCGTCGGCGTCCTTGGTCTTGCGCAGTTTTTGGGCAATTGCCGGATCTCTCAGCGACCGCGCGACGCGCGATAGGGCTTTGAGATGGTCGGCACCCGCGCCTTCGGGGGCCAAAAGCAAGAAAACGAGATCCACCGGCTCGCCATCGAGAGATTCGAAATCAATCGGCTTTTCGAGGCGGGCGAAGACACCATAGAGGCGGTCGAGCTTAGCCATTTTGCCATGCGGGATGGCGATTCCATTGCCAATTCCGGTCGAACCGAGGCGCTCACGCTGCAAAAGCGCGTCAAATATCTCGCGCTCGGGCAGACCTGAGAGTTTTGCGGCCTGTTCGGCCAAATCCTGAAGCGTCTGCTTTTTCGAAGCCGTCTTCAGCGTGGGAAGCACAGCTTCCGGGGTCAGGACATCGGTCAAGGGCATGGGTTGTTCTCTGTCTTTCGTCTTCGCGTTCGGTTTTAGCGAAGCATGAACCGGGCCATCCGGGTCGCGCCGCCTTGTTGGCGATCTTGAACCGACCGACGCTCCTCTAGTGGTCCGCGGCGGGCGGGTCAACCCACCCGATGTTCCCGTCGGTCCGGCGATAGACGACATTGATCCGTCCAGACCCCGCATGGCGGAAGAGCACAACGGGGGCGCCGGTCATGTCGAGATCGAGAACCGCGTCGCTCACCGACATGGTTTGGATGCTCTTTTTGGTCTCGGCGATGACGACCGGATTATAGGCGTCATGATCCTCAGGCGCCTCATCCTCTTTAGGGGATTGGATGACATAAGAGGGCGCTTCAACCTCGCGCCCCGCGCCACCAGGGCCATGATCTTTGAGGCGCTGCTTATAGCGGCGCAAACGGTTTTCCACTTTCTCTGCCGCGCGGTCGGCGCTCTGATAGGGCTCTTGGGCAAAGCCCAGAGCATGCAGAGTTACGCCGGATGAGAGATGCAACACACAATCGGTTTCAAAACCCGAGCCCTCGCGTTTGACGGTCGCATGGCCGGTGACAAGGCCTGAATAAAATTTTGAAATCGAGTCCTGTAATCTCTGGGTGATTTGTTGGCGTAACGCTTCGCCAATGTCGAGATTTTTACCCGATACGCGTAGTGGCATAAAAAACCCTCCGCTTATTCTCGTATGATCACGGGGCCCATCTTCCCCTCATAAAGAGTTAAGGGGCTTTGATCTCATGTCAATGGCAGGACTGTGCGATGCAACGAGAGAGGCTCAGCTGGCTTTTGCAGAAAGTGCCTGTTTCTCGCGCCGTCTTTCAACGGAGGAGGGGATTCTCAGACTGTCGCGATATTTGGCGACTGTGCGGCGCGCAATATCCACGCCGCTTTCCTTGAGCTTGGCCACGATCGTATCATCGGACAAAATATTATCAGGGGTCTCTTGATCAATCATTTGCTTGATGCGGAACCGCACCGCTTCTGCCGAGTGTGATTCACCACCTTCCGCCGACGCGATTGATGCGGTGAAGAAATATTTCATTTCAAAAAGACCGCGTTCGGCCGCGATGTATTTATTCGATGTGACTCGAGACACGGTTGATTCATGCATTTGAATCGTGTCAGCCACCGACTTCAAATTCAAGGGGCGCAGAAATTCAACGCCATGCGAGAAAAAAATTTGTTGGTGGCGAACAATTTCACTTGCCACTTTCAGAATGGTTTTGGCGCGTTGCTCAAGGCTTTTTGTCAACCAATTCGCTGATTGCAGCGCTTCGCTGACATAGGATTTCTCCTCGTCATTTTTGACTTTCGAGGAAATTTTTGCGGCATAAGTTTGATTGACCAGAATGCGCGGGAGCGCATCCGAATTCAATTCAACCATGAAACTGCCGTCACTTGTTCGGCGCACATAAACATCAGGAATAACAGGCTGAACCGCGCCACCACCAAATTTCAGACCCGGTTTAGGATCGAGTTTTTTGATGTCAGCGACCATGTCGAGAAGGTCTTCATCATCGACGCCGCAGATTTTTCGTAAAGACGCAAAATCGCGTCGCGCCAACAAATCAAGATTATCAAGCAACGCCGCAATCGCAGGATCATAACGATTTTTTTCGATGAGCTGCAGACGCAAACAATCCGGTAAATCACGCGCCCCAACACCGGTAGGGTCAAAACTCTGAATGAGTTTCAAAACACCTTCAACGCGCTCGATCGGAACACCCAAGCGTTCTGCGGTGTCTGCGAGTGCTTCGCGGATATAACCACCTTCATCAACAAGATCGATAAGCGTCGCGCCGATCATCCGTTTAATCGGATCAATGGTGGCGACATGTAGTTGTTCTGTCAGATGATCATGCAGCGAGATTTCAGCAGCAACATAGGCTTCAAGATTTGAATCCTCGCCATCGGCACCTTGTCCACCGACCCCCGTCCAGCTCGTGGCTGAAAGTCCCATCGGCTCCATATCATTTTTCGCCGCAGGCGTTGAAGGCGGTGCATCATCAGGAAAATCATTTTCGAGTTGCACTTCATGACGCGGATCAATCTCACCGCGTTCAGGCTCAACAATGCGGCTTTCCCAATCGGCATCTGTGCCTAGCGCTGCATCAGGCGCGGGCGCTTCTGATGCGGCAACCGGACCGGCGTCTTCTTGCGCGCGTTCGAGCAGCGGATTTTTCTCGAGCTCTGTTTCGATATAATCGGCCAATTCGAGATTGGAGAGCTGCAAAAGTTTGATCGCCTGCAATAATTGCGGCGTCATCACCAAAGATTGGCTTTGGCGTAGTTCCAGCCTTTGCGAGAACTTTGCAGACACGAGACGAAACGCAGCTCCGAACGCAATACTTCTGGCCGCCTATCGGCACAGATTTTGCTTAACATCTCATTAAATACGCAAAATCTCGGTTGGTCAAAACACGTCTTGCGTGTGAGTCGTCGTCCTTTAGAGGCGGAATTCTTCGCCGAGATAGACGCGCCGCACATCGTCATTGGCGATGATCGCGTTAGGGGTGCCTTCCATCAGGACTTGTCCCGAATGGATGATATAGGCACGGTCGATGAGACCCAGTGTTTCACGCACATTGTGGTCGGTAATCAAGACGCCGATTTTGCGCGCGGTCAGCTGGCGCACGAGCACACGGATATCGCCGACCGCAATCGGGTCAATACCGGCGAAAGGTTCATCGAGCAGCATGAAAGACGGCCGCGAGGCGAGGGCGCGCGCGATTTCGCAACGACGACGCTCGCCGCCCGAAAGCGCGATCGCAGAGCTTTTGCGCACGCGCGTGATGTCAAACTCTTCGAGAAGATGATCGAGCTCTGCCTCGCGCCGATCGCGGTCTTTTTCGACAAGTTCGAGCACCGCGCGGATATTGTCTTCAACCGAAAGTCCGCGAAAAATCGAGGCTTCCTGTGGCAGATAGCCGATGCCAAGCCGCGCACGGCGATACATGGGGAAGGGGGTAATGTCATGCCCGTCAAGCGTGATGCGCCCACCATCGGCAGGCACAAGTCCAGTGATCATGTAAAAGATCGTGGTCTTGCCCGCGCCATTCGGTCCGAGAAGCCCGACCGCCTCGCCGCTTTGAACAGCGAGAGACGCATCGCGTACGACGCGCCGCCCCCGATAGGCTTTTTGCAGGCCCGTAGCGGTGAGCCAGCCGGTCGGGTCGGAAGCCTTCTCTATGCTGTTGATGTTCATGGTTTGGGGGTTTTCCCCGCCGCGGCCGGCTTTTTCTGTTCACCACCGCCGGACACAAAGCTACTCGACACACGGCCAGTGCCGCCGGCATGGACCGTGGCGACTCCTGTGCCGAGATTATAGACGAGCTTCTGACCCTTGGTGACGTTCTGGCCTTTGCTCAGTGCAACATTGCCCGTCATCGTCATGATATCGGTCGTGGCCTCGTAGACACCCTTTTCGCCCGTGGCGATTTGGTCCTTCTCGAGGATGATCACGTCGCCTTCGGCTTCAACCCGCTTGATGGCGGCTCCCGCATCGCCTTCCGCCGGGGCGGCTTGGCCTTCTTCGCTGCGAACATAGAAAATCAGCATTTTCTTGGCCTTCATCACCGTCTCGCCCTGCGTGACGATGACATTGCCGGAATAGACCGCTTTGCCTTCCTTATCGAAGACTTCGAGGCCATCCGCTTCGATATTGATTGGTTCTTTCGAATTTTTTGACAGACCGCTTGGTTTGGCCTTCGCCTCTTGCGCAAGGGCGGGGAGCGCGAGCGCGGTTGTGAAGCTGAGCCCGATCGTCATTACGGCGAACATTCTCTTGATCATGGCGCTAGTTCCCATTCCCCTCGGGCGCGCCAGCTCTGCGGAAGACCGAGCGGACGCGGCCTCCAAATTGCACGCGATCGCCATTATCAAAAACATTCATGCTGTCTGCGTCAATCGTGCCGCCCTTCATCGTCACCGTAACCGGCTCTTTCGAGGTAACGCGATTGGTTTTGAAATCGATGACACCCGAGCGCATGGTGATCAAATAGCGCGGCGATTTGATGTCGACATTGCCGCGCGCGGTCAGCATATCTTTCTGGCTGTCATAAACGCCGTGATCCGCCGTAATCTTGGCCAAAGAGCGATCCGGCATTGTGACATCTGCCTTCAACCCATTGAGATCAACGATATAGGGGGTGCTCACATCTTGGATGGCTTGATCCGCAGTAATTGTGAAAGGCAGATCGCCATCTTTGAAACCTTTCAAATTGGCGCGATCCATCGTGATTTTGCTGCCATCAAGATTAAGCGAGCCCACATCAATATCAGCGGGCAGTGTTTTCAAAGGTTCGAAAAACACAAATAAAACCGGCCCCAAACTGCCAAGAAGTGCGAGTACCGGAATCGCGATGCGAAGAAATTTCACCCATCGTGTATGACGCCAAGCGGCTTTGAATGCGGCCTCGCGGCGCATTGTCGAGCGAAGGGGAAGGGCAGCACCCAAAGACATTCAATATGGGCCTTTCGACCGCGTTTGGCTCGATTGTGGTTTGCGTCAGCTATGCGCAAAAATATCGATCTCGTCCCATCCTGCAAGGTCGAGCGCGGCACGAGCGGGCAAGAAATCAAAACAGGATTGGGCGAGCACTGTGCGATTTTCGCGCGCAAGCAAAACATCAAGCTTGGCCTTAAGCTCATGCAGGTGAAGGACATCGGACGCCGCGTAAGCGCTTTGGGCTTCGGTAAGTTCTGCGGCGCCCCAATCGGATGACTGCTGCTGCTTTGATAAATCAACGCCGAGCAATTCGCGCGTAAGGTCTTTAAGTCCGTGCCGGTCCGTATAGGTTCTCACCAAGCGGGAGGCGATTTTGGTGCAATAGACGGGAGTTGTTCTCACGCCAAACCGGTTCAATAGGACCGCGATATCAAAACGTCCGAAATGAAAGAGTTTCAGCACTTTTGGATTGGCAAGAAGTTTCTGCAGATTAGGCGCGGGCGCATTCCCTGCAGGGATCTGGACGAGGTCAGCGCTGCCATCACCGCGAGAAAGCTGCACAAGGCAGAGCCGGTCACGGTGAGGGTTGAGCCCCAAAGTCTCCGCATCAATGGCCACGATCGTGCCGAGATTGTGGTCGGCGGGCAAATCACCTTTATGGAGGCGAATGGTCATAGGGGCTTTATTTCCTTTGAGTATAACCTGCCTATGCTCGCCAAACGGCTTGCATCTGCCGACCCATCGAAACACGATCACGGGAAGGCTGGTGCCCAGGAGAGGACTCGAACCTCCACGACTTGCATCACTGGTACCTGAAACCAGCGCGTCTACCAATTTCGCCACCTGGGCATGACGCGGTTTTTAAGGGCGCGCCCTTCCGCTTGTCAACGATAAGGTGTTAGGCGTTTGACGCGATTGAAAGGCGTATCTCCTCTATGGCGAGATCGGACTCAATGCTGCGGATTACACTCATCAGCGTTTTGGTAGCAGGGGAAGGAAGCCGGTTGCGGCGCTAGACAGGGCAATAATTTGCGCTACGCCAACCGAGCTCCGGTATTGATCTGCCCCCATTGATTGGCCCGATTTGAATGTTAGTGCGTGATTGGGTTGAAGCGCTTGGCTTTGGTGGTCCAGACCGACGTTTAGTTTTCAGCGGGCCTTAGACCCTCTGCTTTCGGCAAAGGGATC
>VGCJ01000025.1 GCA_016870035.1 Alphaproteobacteria bacterium | reverse complement strand
TGCCATCTCGATGATGCGTCACAAACGACCTGATATCGCTTTCTCGTCGGATTTTATCGTCGGATTTCCTGGTGAAACGGACCAGGATTTTGCAGCGACAATCGCGCTTGTCGAACAAGTGGGTTTCGCGAGCGCTTATACTTTTAAATACAGCATCAGGCCGGGAACGCCTGCATCCGAAATGGATGAACAAATTCTCGAAGAGATCAAAGATAAGCGGCTTCACGCATTGCAAGCTTTGATTGCAAAACAACAGCGCGCCTATCAGGACAGTATGGTTAGCCAGACGCTTGATGTTTTGGTTGAGCGGAAGGGTAAATATTCCGGACAAATGGCTGGCAAATCGCCGCATCTTTTGGCAGTGGCATTCGAGGCGCCCGCCGATTACATTGGTCGTATTGTAAAAGTCCGAATCACTGACAGTGTAACGAATAGTCTCGTTGGTACGCTCGCGAGTTAATATTTTAAAGATATGATGAGTGAGTCAGTCTTGATCCGACAAAAAGGAGCTTCCCGTGAGAGGCAATGAAGGCGCAGCGCGTTTTCTCGAAATGTCCCGCAAACAGGGGTTGCTTGAAACAGCCGATGTGAGATTTTCTTTTACCGATAATCGGATTGCCGGTTTGGTATTCGGTCATTTCGATCAAAATCTTACGCATCTTGAACAACGTTTGGGCGTGCAAGCCATCGCTAATGGCAATCAGGTGATTTTGAAAGGCCTACCGGAAAAGGCTGAACAGGCGCGTTTCGTGCTTGAAAAAATGAATGAACGGGTTCGCGTGGGTTTGACCATCCAAAAGGGCGATATCGATGGCGCGATTGAGGAAGCGGCCGCGCAGGGCTCCTTATTTCCCGGCGCACAAGCACTCGTGCCCGAAAAACTCTCATTTGATGAAATCGTCACGCGTCGCAAACGTGTGAAAGCGCGCAATGCCGCCCAGCATGTCTATTTGAAAGCCCTGAAAAAAAATGAACTTGTTTTTGCTGAAGGCCCCGCCGGAACAGGCAAGACATGGTTGGCGGTTGGCTATGCGGTGCAATTGATCGAGCAGGGCTTGGTCGAGCGTCTTATTCTGTCGCGTCCGGCGGTTGAAGCCGGTGAACGTCTTGGATTTTTGCCAGGTGATATGCGCGAGAAGGTCGATCCATATCTTCGTCCGATATATGACGCGCTTTATGATTTTATGGAATCGCGGCATGTCGAGCGTGGACTTCAGACCGGCATGATTGAAATTGCACCGCTCGCCTTCATGCGTGGCCGGACTTTAACAAACGCCATCGTACTTCTTGACGAAGCACAGAACACAACATCGATGCAGATGAAGATGGTTTTGACTCGGTTGGGCGAAGGCTCGCGAATGATTGTAACGGGCGATCCGTCGCAGATCGATTTACCTACGGGCCAAAAATCAGGCCTAGTTGAAGCCAGTCGAATTTTAAATGGCGTTGAAGGCATCGCGCGTGTAAAATTCGCGGACACTGACGTAGTACGGCACGATCTTGTTCGCCGAATTGTGTCGGCCTATGACCGCGACGCGAGCCAAGGACAATAAGTTCATTTCAATGAACACGCTTTATCCCGATATTGAACAGGAGAGCCCGCTTTGGGATGCATTTCCTGACGCTGAAGCGATTGCTGAACGCGCGTTGCAGATTGCGTTCAATAAACTCAGCGATCAGTTTCGTGATGGTGCAGAGCTTTCTATTCTTCTTTCAGATGATGAGCATATCCGCTCAGTCAATCAGGAATGGCGTGGTCTTGATAAGCCAACTAATGTCTTGTCATTCCCCGCGGTTGAGCCCCACAAGATCGCAACCGCGCCTTTTCTTGGTGATATCATCATCGGTTACGAAACTGTTAAGCGAGAGGCTATGAGCGAGCATAAGGATTTTGCTGATCATTTTACCCATCTCGTCATTCATGGATTTCTCCATCTCTTAGGCTATGACCATATAGAGGATGCTCACGCAGAAAAAATGGAATCTCTTGAAATAGAACTTCTCGCAGAATTGAATATCCCCAATCCCTATCAAGACGGTTCATTAACCGAATAAAATAGGGCCAAATAATGAGTGAGAAATTCAATATGTCTTCGGGATCCTCTGACGCGAGTGGTGCAAAGTCAGATGCTGCAAAGCCAGGCATAGTCTCCCGTTTTCTCGATGCGATCGGGTTACATTCAGCCCCTTCGATTCGTGAAGATATCGAAGATGCACTTGCTGAATCTGATGTCGCTGCTGAGCTTTCGCCGCGCGAACGCGACATGTTAAAAAATGTTCTTGGCCTGCGTGTGAAGCGGGTACAAGACGTTATGGTCCCGCGCGCTGATATTGTCGCCGTGCCGATTGATATTTCACTTGGTGATCTTCTTCGTGTTTTTAGAACGGCCGGACACTCACGCTTGCCTGTTTATGACGATACACTTGATGATCCTCGCGGGATGATTCATTTGCGTGATTTCGTGGATTTCATCTCCGAGCGCGCTGAACAAGATGCCGGAGCACGTCGCCGTAAACTCTCTGGTGAGAAGCTTGATCTCGCGCGTCTAGATCTTTCTATGCCATTATCGGAGGTAAAGATTTTGCGCCCCGTGCTTTTCGCACCTCCGTCCATGCAGGCTCTGGATCTGTTGGCCAAGATGCAATTGACCAGAACCCATATGGCTTTGGTGATCGATGAATATGGTGGAACGGATGGGCTTGTCTCGATTGAAGATCTTGTTGAAATCGTCGTCGGTGAAATCGAAGACGAACATGATCTTGAGGAGACCGCGACCATTGTGTCTGGGAGCGATGGTTCCATCATTGTCGACGGCCGCGCTGATCTTGCGGATGTGAGCAAAGCGCTTGGGGTTGATTTCACGCGTGATGACGAAGTCGAAGAAATCGAAACGATTGCGGGCTATGTTGGCTTCTTAGCGGGTCGTGTTCCCATTCGCGGAGAAATTATTAACGGCTTTGAAAACTTCGAATTTGAAGTGTTGGATGCTGATCCACGACGTGTGAAGCGTTTGAGAATTATGAGACGTGTGCCGGAAGCGGATAAGCCAAAATCTAATCGACGCCGTAAGATGAATGAGGACCAAACGGAAGGCTACCGCTCCTCGAACGATTCGTCGGACGCGTAAATTGTTTGATTTATTGAATTGGTTAAACCGTTCTTCCTTTCGGTGGAACGGTGCGCTTTTCTTATCCGGTCTGATAGGGGCCTTGAGCCTGCCTCCTTATTCCCTCTGGAGTCTGTTTCTCTGTCCGATGATGATGGCCATCTTCCGCCTCGATTATTGTGAGACTTTCAAACAAGCGGTTTGGTCAGGATGGTGGTTCGGTTTTGGTTATTTCTTGATGGGACTTTGGTGGATCGGTACAGCCTTTTTGGTTGATGATCGATTTCTATGGGCGATGCCCTTCGCGATTGTCGGCTTGCCGATCATTCTATCCCTCTATGTCGCTGCAGCTTTTTTATTGAGCTTCTATTTATGGCGGCCAGGGATCATTCGGCTATTCATTTTTGCGCTCGCAATATCTTCCTTTGAGGTTTTACGCGGACAACTTTTCACTGGCTTTCCTTGGAATGCGATGGGGATAGTTTTGGGAGACCAACTCGAAATATCTCAAATCGCATCTGCTATTGGTCTTCACGGCCTCACCTTTCTGACATGTTTTCTTTTTGCAGTGCCCGCTTTGTTTTTTACTGAGAAAAAAAAATGGATGAAATTGTTTGGGCCTCTTGTTGGTATTTCAGGACTTGCTGCGCTTTATCTTTTTGGCGTCAATCGCCTTGCCACAGCGCAGCATGAAGCCGTGCCCAATATACGCATCCGTTTAATGCAACCGGCTATTGCGCAAGATGAAAAATTTGACCGCTCGAACGCGTCTCAAATTTTGATGACCTATCTCACGCTGAGCACGCGGGGTTCTTATCCGTCGCGTGAAGGCATGGAAGGCATTACACATCTCGTCTGGCCGGAAACATCTTTTCCGTTTCTTCTCGAACAATCTCCAAAAGCGCGGGAAGAGATCAGTCGCATTTTGCCAAAAAACTCTGTGCTTTTGACGGGCGCAGTAAGAGCCGAAGATCGGCCTGATCATTCTGAACGATTTTATTTTAATTCAATTCAAATGGTTGATGATGCGGGAGCGATCACGGCGTCTGCCGATAAAGTGCATCTCGTGCCGTTTGGGGAATATCTCCCCTTCGAGCGCATGATTGATTTTTTTAGCCTTCGAGATTTTATCGTCGCGCCGGGTGGTTTTACTGCGGCACTCGAACGGAGAGCTTTGTCCATTCCCTCATGGCCACTTGCATTACCTTTAATTTGTTACGAAGTGATTTTTCCAGAAGAAATTTCTTTATCAGACCGGCAAAGGCCAGGCGTTTTGTTAAATGTGACGAATGACGCTTGGTTCGGAATGACGCCTGGACCTTACCAACATTTCGCGCAAGCCCGCCTGCGCGCAATCGAACAGGGCGTTCCATTGATACGTTCGGCCAATAATGGAATTTCAGCGATTGTAGACCCTTACGGAAGAGAAATCGCCCTTATTCAGCTTGGAGAACGCGGCACTACCGATGGCGACTTGCCAAAAGCCCTCCCTTCAACCGTCTATGCAGTACTGTCTCGGGGTCCGATTTCATCTCTGTGGCTTTTTATCGGATTGATCGGCATCCTATTTACGCTGGGTCAATTAAGACCTAGACGGGTAACTTCTATTAGTGCAACCTCTGATCGCTAGATCGTATGTAGAATATGATGTTTACTCGTTAGGTTTGATTTGTTGACTAATTTCTTACGGTAGATTTGCCGGAATGGAGATGCGTTGACCCTGATGAATTCGGACGAAGAGAGCAGAGATTCTGCCCATCGGTTTCCAAATTGTTTCAAGGTCAGGTGGTCGATGAAATCTCTTTGGCGCTTGAATCAGTGAGGTCCATTTTGCAGTCAGAATCGGGATCCCCTGTGGTGAAGAAGACGCCTAATCCCGTTGATCGGCATGTTGGCAGTCGCGTGAGAATGTGGCGTATCCTGTTGGGTATGAGCCAAGAAAAGCTTGGCGAGCAGTTGCAACTGACATTCCAGCAGATATAAAATATGAAAAGGGAATGAACCGAATTGGTGCGAGCTGCTCGCAGCAAATCTCGCGCATTTTGGGGGTTCCCGTTGAGTATTTTTTCGAAGGCGCGCCTCAATTGAGCGAACGGCCGCCCGTTGAAAATGGCTTCGATGATCAAGGTGATGCGACCTATGTCGCCGATTTCCTCGCGACCAATGAGGGCGTCCAACTCAACCGCGCCTTTTTGAAGATCAAGGATCCGAAATTGCCTCGCCGCGTGGTTGAATTGGTAACCGCCATTGCTGGGGATGACTTAGCAGCCTGATTAAAGAACAATTTAGTTCTTTTAAAGAAACACGTTCGTTGTTTCAGCTTGACTTCCGGAATCCGTCCTGCCACGGAAACGCCAAGTGGTTCGCTTTTTTGCGACCGAAACTTCGCGCCAATTTCCGGAGGCAAGCCGTGGCCCGTTCCGATTATCTTTTTACCAGTGAATCCGTGTCTGAAGGTCATCCCGATAAGGTTTGTGACCGCATTTCAGATGAAATCGTCGATCTGTTCTATCGTGAAGGCCCTAAATCCGGCATCAGCGAATGGGATATTCGCGCCGCTTGTGAAACCTTGGCGACCACAAATAAGGTCGTGATCGCGGGCGAAACACGCGGTCCCTCAACGGTCACAAAAGATTGGATTGCTCACACGGCGCGTATGGCGATCCGTGACGTTGGTTATGAGCAAGACGGTTTCCATTGGGACCATGCTGATATCGAAGTGCTCTTACATGGCCAATCCGCTGACATCGCGCAGGGTGTCGACGCGCGCCAACCCACCAATCAGGAAGAAGGCGCGGGCGACCAAGGCATTATGTTTGGTTATGCCTGCCGCGAAACAGAAGATTTGATGCCGGCTCCGATTTATTACGCGCATAAGATCCTGCGTTTGATTTCGGAAGCGCGTCATTCAAATAAAGAAAAAGTTCTTGGTCCTGATTCAAAAAGCCAAGTCACCATTCGTTATGCCGGCGGCAAGCCGGTGGGTGTAACGCAGATTGTTGTGTCGCATCAGCATTTGATTGAATCAATGTCGTCACATCAAGTGCACGAACTTGTAGAACCCTATGTTCGCAAAGCATTGCCTGAAGGCTGGATCAGCAAGGATACGGTGTGGCACATTAATCCAACGGGCAAGTTTTTTATTGGCGGACCTGATGGTGATTCCGGTTTGACCGGTCGCAAAATTATTGTCGACACTTATGGTGGCGCAGCACCTCACGGTGGCGGTGCTTTCTCTGGTAAAGATCCGACAAAAGTTGACCGTTCAGCTGCTTATGCCGCGCGTTATCTCGCAAAGAATGTTGTGGCATCAGGCGTTGCCGAACGCTGTACGATTCAATTGTCATATGCCATCGGTGTCGCGCGTCCGCTTTCGATCTATGCCGATTTCCATGGCACAGGTCAGGTTGATGAATCAAAGATCGAAAAGATTTTTGAATCAGGCGATGTGATGGATTTGACTCCACGCGGCATTCGCAAACATCTTGACCTCAACAAGCCGATTTATGCGCGCACATCGTCTTACGGACATTTCGGGCGCAAACCCGAAGCCGATGGCGGCTTCTCATGGGAAAGGACCGATATAGCTGATGCGATCAAGAAGCGCCTTTGAGTTCTTACAATTCTGATCAGCCTCACCGCGCATTTTTTGGGCGTCGTAAGGGCAAGCAATTGACAAATGCAAGAGGCAGTCTTCTTGATCGCCTCCTGCCGCTTTTGCGGGTACCGCTTTCTGATCAATTGAATCCAAAAGAATTGTTTTCTGTGCCGGTGACATCACTTGCACTTGAGATCGGTTTTGGTGGCGGCGAACATTTGCTTCATCAGGCGCGATTAAATCCGCAAATGGGATTTATTGGTTGCGAACCTTTCGTCAATGGTATGGCCAAGATGCTTTCTACCATTGAAAAGGAGAACATCAAAAATATCCGTATGTTTGATGGTGATGCGATTGAGTTGTTAAAAGTACTTTCCCCCGCTGTGCTTGATCGGATTTTTATTCTCTATCCGGATCCCTGGCCAAAGCGGCGCCAAAATAAACGTCGCTTCATTTCGGATCTCACAGTCACGTTGCTAGCAAAAGTTTTGAAACCGGCTGGTGAATTACGTTTCGCCACTGATATTGATCATTATGCGGGATGGACGCTTGCACATTTGTTTGGATCGCGTGATTTTATCTGGATTGCAGACGGTCCTGACGAGTGGCGTAAGCCCTGGGTGAATTGGATCGAGACCCGTTATGAGGCAAAAGCGCGCCGCGAAGGCCGCCTCTCCTCTTATCTCACATTCACGCGCGTTTAAGCAGCGGTTCTTGCCGAGATAAAACGCATCACGCGTCGCGCAGTCGAAAGCGACAAAGCGTGAAAGCTCGAAAACGCGCTGTCATGAAGCGCTTGCAAAAGTGTGCCACCATTTTTTGCTTTGAGCAGTGAAAGGAAACTCGACCACTGAAAGTCGATCGCGCGCATGATAAAAAGTATCGGATCGAAATGTGGCGAACCGAATGCGTGTTTGACGGTTTCGCGCGGCAAGCCGGCCAAATGGGCGATCGCTGCAATCGCCTCATTGATCCGCCCATGATTGATGAGCGCAACCACTTCTCCCTCACTTGGCGCACGCGAGAAATGATAGGCTTCGTTTGCACTCTCCGGCTTCACATAATCTGCCATTTCAAGAATGGCCGGATTGATTATCACCGCCGCCGCGCCGACATCAATGGCGTGATCAATAAGCTCGATCTGGTCGGTGAGGTCTCGGATTTTGCTGCGCGCCTTCTGCTTCGCTGCTTCCAGAATAGCCCCGATATGGCGCAAAGCGAGATCAGGTCGGCTTTTGAGGGCCCTATAGAGCTTCGTGTCCGTCGTGGCGCGATCCGCGAGCGCTCGTAAGCCTAATTCCGAGAGTTCGAGGCTTGAATTCCTCAAGATCCGGTCGATTACGGCGTCTCCGCCGCGCTGAGCAAGAATATCCGTAACCTGGCTTGGTAGCCGCTTCCGGCATGAAACCGCCTCGAGAAAGGCCTCTGGGCGCTTCTGGGCAATGACCACCAGATTGGAGGCGTCAACACAGGGACTTCGTTCTAAAATAGGCTTGGCAACCCGAATTTCCTCGTCCAGAGCCAGATTTTGGACTGTTTGGCGGGGTCCACGGGTCAAATCAGCGAGTTTTTCCGATAATTTGATGCGCGCGGCCAACTCGATTTCGGCAGCCAGACATCGGATCACTTCATCGAAAACCGAGACATGGTCGTCATTCAGATTGGGCAATTGTTCGATAAAAAGATTGGTGATCCGATGCAGCAAAATGGTGCGCCGTTCGCCATCCGCATCCTGAAGGGCGACTTCTATATCCGTTACGAGGGAAGAAATGGGGCTCATCGCTGTCTCTTGGTCAGCGGGTAGTTTTAACCGGCAGGGGTAACCAAAACGTGTATGCCACCCCGCCCTTGAGGATTTGCTTGAAAATTCTCCCATGATGGAGTAAAAGGATCTTGTCGCTAAGACACCTCATAACGGTAAACAAAACCGATCTTGTGAGAGTGGGCCCGCCCGGACCCGCTCTTTTTTATTGCCTACCGGGCCGGATATTCAGGCGTGGTCGAATGCGAACAACGATTGACAGATGATAGCGGGGTCGCGGGAGCGATCGGCCGTATCGTTGAGCCGGCGATTGAAGCGCTGGGCTTTCGTCTCGTGCGCGTCCGTGTCTCCTCGATGAATGGTTGCACCGTGCAAATCATGGCCGAGCGACCTGATGGCTCAATGGGGATCGATGAATGCGAAGCCGTGAGCCGCGCGATCTCGCCGCTTCTTGATGTCGATGATCCGGTTGGCGGCGCCTATAATCTTGAAATTTCATCGCCCGGCATTGATCGTCCGCTTGTTCGCCGATCCGATTTTGAAAAATGGACAGGCTATCAAGCGCGTATCGAAATGACGCGTCCGACTTTCGGTCGCAAACGTCATAAAGGATTTTTGCGCGGTGTTTCTGAAACAGCCGTAAAGTTTGAGCACGTTGATGCAAAACCGGAAGAAGAGATTCATATTGAATTGCCATTTTCAGATCTTGCAGAAGCACATCTTATTTTAACCGATGAACTTATTCGCGAGTCATTGAGGCGCGATAAAGCGCTGCGTCGTGGCGCTGATGAGTCTTTGTCAGATCAAGCGGCTTCTCAAGAAGCAAAGATGCCGAAACAAAAATCACAATCCCTGCTGAAACAGAAAAAACCTGCAGAGGTGAGATCGTTAGAAAAGGAGAAGATCCATGGCAGTCAGCGCAAACCGGCTTGAGCTTTTGCAGATCGCCGATGCAGTGGCGCGTGAAAAACTGATCGATCGTCAGATCGTTCTGGCTTCGATGGAGGAAGCCTATGCTAAGGCTGCGCGTTCTCGCTATGGCATGGAAACCAATGTGCGTGCAGAAATCGATCCAAAGACTGGCGAATTACGTTTGTGGCGGCATTTGCTTGTTGTTGAAGCGGTCGAAAATCCGTCCGTTGAAATTTCACTCGAAGATGCGCGCCGTTCAAATCCTGCCGCGCAGCTTGGCGATGTGATTGCCGATAAGCTTCCGCCTTTCGATCTTGGCCGTATTGCTGCACAATCAGCAAAACAAGTGATCGTGCAAAAAGTTCGTGATGCTGAGCGTGATCGCCAATATGAAGAATATAAGGATCGCATCGGTGAAATCATCAATGGCGTTGTGAAGCGCGTTGAATATGGCAATATGATTGTTGATCTCGGCCGTTCAGAAGGCATTGTGCGTCGTGACGAATTGATTCCGCGTGAAGTTTTTCGTCCGGGTGATCGTATTCGCGCTTTTGTGTTTGATGTACGTCGTGAAGCCCGCGGCCCGCAGATTTTCTTGTCGCGCAATCATCCGCAATTCATGGCGAAACTCTTCGCGCAAGAAGTACCAGAAATCTATGATGGCATCATCAGCGTGAAAGCGGTTGCTCGCGATCCTGGCTCGCGTGCGAAAATCGCTGTCATCTCGCGTGATTCATCAATTGATCCCGTTGGCGCTTGCGTGGGTATGCGTGGTTCACGTGTGCAAGCGGTTGTTGGTGAATTGCAAGGTGAAAAAATCGATATCATTCCGTGGTCGCCTGATGTGGCAACCTTCATCGTGAATGCATTGCAACCGGCTGAAGTGGCCAAAGTTGTTCTTGATGAGGAATCGGAACGTATCGAAGTTGTTGTGCCTGATGATCAGCTCTCACTTGCCATCGGTCGTCGCGGTCAAAATGTGCGCCTTGCCTCACAATTGACCGGCTGGGATATCGATATTCTCACAGAAGCTGAGGAATCAGAGCGTCGTCAGAAAGAGTTCGTTGATAGAACGCAAATCTTCATGGATGCGCTCGATGTTGACGAAGTCGTCGGTCAGCTTTTGGCCTCCGAAGGCTTCCGCTCGGTTGAAGAACTTACTTATGTCGATGTTGCGGAACTCGCTTCCATTGAAGGATTTGACGAGGAAACCGCAGCTGAAATCCAAAACCGTGCGATCAATCATCTTGCTGAACGTGATGCCGCATTGGACGCGCGTCGTCGTGAATTGGGCGTCGCTGATGAATTGAAAGAGGTCCCCGGTCTCACTTTGCCGATGCTTGTGAAGCTTGGCGAAAATGACGTCAAAACGATTGAGGACCTTGCGGGTTGTGCGACTGATGATCTTGTCGGGTGGACCGAGCGCAAAGGCTCTGAAACCATAAAAAATGTAGGTTATCTCGACGGATTTGAGATTAGCCGTGATGAAGCCGAAGCCTTGATCATGCAGGCCCGTGTCACAGCGGGCTGGATTGAGGCGCCGGCCGAAGAGGCTGAAGCGTTGGCCGAGGCGTGAAACAAGTAAGGCTGCGTTGCAAAAATTTTGGCACTTGTTTCGCCAGATGTGTTAGACGCATCGCAGCTTAAGGGCCCTCCAAGGGCCGATAATCAAGGTCTTGCTGGAGTTTCTGGCGGGTCGAACGGAATAGGGTGGCTGGGCTTTCCAGTCTTGACGTTAAAAACAGGCGGCGTGCCGCAGGACGAGAGTGAATGACCGATAAGAACACACCGGGTGACAAGACATTGCATATGGCTCAGACGAAAACGCTGAGCCTGAAGCGTCCGGTTGAGCAGGGCGTCGTTCGCCAAAGTTTCTCCCATGGCCGCACCAAGGCCGTTGTGGTCGAGAAGGTCAAACGCCGGATCGTTGGTCCGGGCGAAGCGCCCGCTGTACCCGAGCCGGTGAAAGCTGCGCCGCAAGTTAAAGCCGCCGCTCCGGCCCGCGCGCCGACACCACAGCCCGCGCGCCCTGCAACTCCGCCTGCCGCACAAAAGCCGTCGGGTATGGTATTGCGGACGCTCACCGAAGATGAGCGCGATGCCCGTGCCCAAGCTTTGGTCGAAGCGCGCAAGCGTGAAGAATTTGAGCGTAAGCAAGCTGAAATCGACGCTAAAAATCGCGCCGAACGCGAAGCGCGTGAAAATGTCGAACGTGATGCGGCTGAAGCCCGTAAGCGTAAAGAAGATGAACGTCGTCGCTTTGACGATGAAGTCAAAAAGAAATCCGAGAGCGAAGCGCGTCGTCGCTTGGGTGATGGCACGACAGAGAAAGCTGCGCCGACCAGTGAACGCGTTGCGATCGCGCCCCGTCGTGCTGGTGCGCTCAAGGAAATGGATGATGATGAGCGGCAAGTTGCTCGTCGTAGTGGTTATGGTCCCGCTCGTGCGCCGGTTCTGGCTAAGCCAGAACGCACAATACGCACTGATGATCGTCGTCGTGGACGTTTGACGGTCACGAGCGTCACAAGTGATGGCGAAGAAGAACGTGTTCGTTCGGTGGCAGCCTTTAAGCGTCGCGTTCAGCGACTTAAAGGCGCTAACCAAGTTGAACAGAAAGAAAAGATTTCACGCGAAGTGACAATTCCTGAAGTGATCACAATTCAGGAACTCGCCAACCGAATGGCAGAACGCGCCGTCGACGTTATCCGTTTCCTTATGAAGCAAGGGCAGATGGTGAAGATCACGGATGTGATCGATGCTGACACGGCCCAGCTCGTTGCTGAAGAATTGGGACATACGGTGAAGCGTGTTGCTGAATCGGATGTCGAAGAAGGTCTCTTTGATACGTCCGATGCTTCGGATAATCTCAAAGCGCGTCCGCCGGTTGTTACCATCATGGGTCACGTTGACCATGGTAAAACGTCGTTGCTCGATGCGATTCGTAAAGCCAATGTTGCGAGCGGTGAAGCTGGCGGGATCACACAACATATTGGCGCTTATCAAGTCACAGCACCAAATGGCGCAAAGGTCACCTTTATTGATACTCCAGGTCACGCAGCGTTCACGCAAATGCGCGCGCGCGGTGCGAAAGTCACAGACATCATCATTCTCGTTGTTGCTGCTGATGACGGTGTGATGCCGCAAACGATTGAAGCGATTAATCATGCAAAGGCCGCTAAGGTGCCGATGATCGTGGCGATCAATAAGATCGACAAGCCTGATGCAAAATCAGAGCGTGTGTGCACCGAGTTGTTGCAACATGAAGTGCAGGTCGAAAGCATGGGCGGTGAGACGCTTGAAGTTGAAGTGTCGGCGAAAGAGCGCCGCAACCTCGACAAGCTTCTTGACGCGATCGCCCTGCAATCTGAAGTTCTTGAATTGAAATCCAATCCGGATCGCGAAGCGGAAGGCACTGTGATCGAAGCCAAGCTTGATCGCGGTCGCGGTCCTGTTGCCACTGTTCTCGTGCAACGCGGTACATTGCATACGGGTGATATTGTTGTTGCCGGTTCAGAATATGGCCGAGTGCGCGCACTCATTTCAGATCTTGGTTCATCGATTGCTGAAGCCGGTCCTTCGGTTCCTGTCGAAGTGCTTGGATTTAATGGCGCGCCGGAAGCGGGCGATCGTTTGGCTGTTGTTCCGAATGAAGCGCGCGCGCGTGAAATCACCGAATATCGTCAACGTCAGAAGCGTGAACGTATGGCGGTTCGTGTGGGTGCCGCACGTGGTTCGCTCTCGGATATGATGAGCCAATTGAAAGCTTCGGGTCGCAAGGAATTTCCGTTGCTCGTCAAAGGCGACGTGCAAGGCTCTGTTGAAGCGATCATCTCGTCGCTTGAAAAGCTTGGCACCGATGAAGTCGGCGCGCGGATCATTCATTCCGGTGTCGGTGGTATCAATGAATCGGATGTGACACTCGCCGAAGCATCAGGCGCAGCGATCATCGGTTTCAATGTGCGTGCGAATAAAGAAGCGCGCGATGCGGCCGAACGCGTCGGAACTGAAATTCGTTATTACAATATCATCTATGATCTTGTTGATGACATTAAACAGGCGATGTCTGGCCTTCTTGCGCCGACCTTGCGCGAAGATCGTCTTGGTGAAGCACGCATTCTGCAAGTCTTTGCCGTGTCGAAAGTCGGCAAGGTTGCGGGTTGTCTTGTGCAAGACGGAAAAGTCGAGCGTGGCGCCAGTGTGCGTCTCATCCGCGACAATGTCGTCATTCATGAAGGTAAACTCTCGACGCTCAAGCGCTTCAAGGATGAAGTTAAAGAAGTGGGCTCTGGCCAAGAATGCGGTATGGCGTTCGAGAATTATCAGGACATGCGGGAAGGCGACATTATTGAATGCTATCGCGTTCAGGAAGTCCGTCGCTCACTTTGATCCTTCTTGATCTAAACGCCATGGTGTTTAAAAAAGCACCGTAGCGCTTCATCTCCTAAATCCCCTCTGACCGGTTCAACTCCGGCAAGGAGGAGTGCATAAAATGAAAAAACACGGTTCAGTTTCTCAAGGCCCTTCGCAGCGTCAATTGCGTGTTGGTGAACTTGTTCGTCACGTCATTGCCGATATGATGATGCGTGGTGACATTATTGATGAGGCAATAAAAGGCGCGATTATCACAGTGCCTGAAGTGCGCATGTCGCCTGATTTGAAAATTGCGACTGTCTATCTCTCGCTTCATGATCCGAAGCAGGAACAAGCAGCGGTGAAAGCCTTTGCACGACATCACGGGTTTATTCGTCGTGAACTTGCTAATCGTGTTGATTTGAAATTCGTGCCCGAATTGCGTTTTCGTATTGATGAAACGCTTGATGCGGCAGCACGTATTGATGAGTTGTTACGTCGACCTGAAGTGCAACGCGATCTGGCTTCGCCTTTGCGTCGTATCGACGAAAAAAATGATAAAGATGAGTGAGCGACTCTTTCCATGAATGCTTCAAAAAAACAACGCGCCAATGTTCATGGATGGATTGTACTTGATAAGCCATTAGGCATGACATCAACGCATGCGGTTGCGGTGGTGCGGCGTTTATTGAACGCAAAAAAAGCCGGACACGCCGGAACACTTGATCCGCTCGCATCAGGCTTGTTGCCGCTTGCTTTTGGTGAAGCGACAAAAACTGTGCCTTATGTTGTGGATGGTGAGAAAGCCTATCGCTTCACGGTCACTTTTGGCATTGAAACCGATACGGATGATTCCGAAGGGCGTATCGTTTCACAAAGTGAGGCGCGTCCAACCGAGCAGCAAATACTCGCCGCTTTACCGAAATTCACCGGCGCGATCACACAAGTGCCACCGCGTTATTCAGCCATCAAAATTGATGGTGAACGCGCCTATGATTTGGCGCGCGGCGGTGAAACGGTCGAGTTGCAGCCTCGCATTGTTGAAATTCACACGCTGACGCTTCTCTCCTTTGATGGACAATCGGTGGTGCTTGAAGCGGAATGCGGCAAGGGCACTTATGTGCGCGCGATCGCGCGGGATCTTGGCCGCGCGCTTGGCTGTTTCGGTTATGTTACGGCGCTTCGCCGTACGCGCGTGGGTCCCTTCACCGAAGCGGACGCGGTAACACTTGCGTCGCTTGAAGCGGACGTATTTGCGCCTGCCGCCGCATTGAAAAGCATTGATACGGGTTTGCGTGAACTCGTCGAAGTGCCCGTGGGAGGAGATGCGCCCGTGCGTCTGCGCCGTGGACAATCGATCATCTTGCGCGGCCGCGATGCGCCCGCCGAAGGCGAGATTGTTTATGCGACCAATGCCGGCCAAGTGATCGCCATCGGCACGGTTGAGCGTGGTGAATTGGTGCCAAATAGGGTGTTCAACCTCTGAGCGACGCTTCGGCTTCCGGGATTCTTTTCCCTCGCCTTCCGGACAATTTCGTGTATAAGCCCCTTCATCGCGCCGAGAATGATCCCGGCCGTTTCCGTTTGAGACAGACCCGGCTGGACGGCATCCCGGCCTCGGCCTTCCGGCGGATTATCCGGCAAAACGCCAAATTTCCCTTAAGTTTGAGAGGATCATCCGATGTCGATTTCGCCTGAACGCAAACAGGAACTCGTAACACAATTCGCCACCACAAAGGGCGACACGGGCTCCCCGGAAGTACAGATCGCGATCCTTACCGAGCGCATCACCAATCTCACAGGCCATTTTAAGAGCCATGTGAAGGACAACCATTCCCGTCGCGGCCTTTTGAAGATGGTGTCGCAGCGCCGCTCACTCCTCGATTATCTCAAATCGAAGGATGAAGCGCGTTATAAGACCATCATCGAAAAGCTCGGCATCCGCCGCTAACAGGCGACCAGAGGGCCGCCATGGCGGCCCTTTTCTTATGAGACAGGCGGCATCCGGCCTCCTGTTTCACACTCCCGGGCCAAATGGTTGGACGCCATAAAGCCCTCAACCCTGCCCCCGATGCGGAGTTCATGGCAGGATTGCCGGAGGCTGGAGCGCGCGCTTGGCGCCGCAACGTCACGCCAGCCTCCCGCCGTCTTGCACATGGCTTTCGAATCCTGGGCCATGATGAAAGACAAAGTCTCTATGTTCGATATTCAAAAAGTGGAATTGATTTGGGCGGGCCGCAAGCTCGTGCTCGAAACCGGACGCATTGCGCGTCAGGCTGATGGCACTGTGCTCGCGACCTATGGCGAAACAACTGTGCTCGCAACAGTCGTGTCGGCGAAGGAGCCGAAGGCCGGCGTCGATTTCTTCCCGCTCACTGTCAATTATCAAGAGAAGGCTTTTGCGGCCGGTCGCATTCCAGGCGGTTACTTCAAGCGTGAAGGTCGTCCTTCGGAAAAGGAAACGCTTGTTTCGCGTTTGATCGATCGCCCGATCCGCCCGCTCTTCGTCGATGGTTACAAGAACGACACGCAAGTTGTTGTCACTGTGCTCGCGCATGATCTGGAAAATGATCCGGATTTTGTGTCGATGGTTGCAGCTTCTGCTGCACTCACACTCTCCGGCGTTCCGTTCATGGGTCCGGTCGGTGCAGCACGCGTCGGCTATATCAATGGTCAATATCGTTTGAACCCGACGCTCGCTGAGATGGCAGACTCTGTTCTCGATCTCGTTGTTGCCGGCACAAATGACGCCGTGTTGATGGTCGAGTCGGAAGCAAAAGAACTCGGCGAAGACGTGATGCTCGGCGCGGTGATGCATGGTCATGCAGGCTTCCAGCCTGTTATCGATGCGATCATTAAGTTGGCTGAAGTGGCTGCGAAAGAACCGCGCGATTTCACAACGCCGGATCATTCCGATCTCGAGAAGAAGATTCTTGCGCTTGTTGAGAAAGAATTGCGCGACGCCTATTCGACACCGGCGAAGCAGGAGCGTCAGAACAAGGTTGCGGCTGCAAAGGCCAAAGTGCTCGAAACATTTTCGGGTGAAGGCGCAGCCGAGCCGATCAACGCACTCATCGTTTCGTCCGTCTTCAAGGAAGTCGAAGCAAAGATCGTGCGCTGGAACATTCTCGACACCAAGAAGCGCATTGACGGTCGCGATCTCGTAACCGTTCGTCCGATCCTTGCTGAAGTCGGCATTCTGCCGCGCGCGCATGGTTCGGCGCTCTTCACGCGTGGCGAAACGCAGGCGATGGTTGTTGCAACGCTCGGCACGGCGGATGATGAGCAATTCATCGATGCGCTTGAAGGCACCTACAAAGAGACCTTCTTGCTGCATTACAACTTCCCGCCATATTCGGTCGGTGAAACAGGCCGCATGGGTTCGCCCGGTCGTCGCGAAATTGGTCACGGCAAGCTCGCATGGCGCGCTGTGCATCCGATGCTGCCGCCGCATCACGAATTCCCCTACACGATCCGCCTTGTCTCCGAGATCACGGAATCAAACGGCTCGTCGTCAATGGCAACAGTCTGCTGTTCATCGCTCGCATTGATGGATGCAGGCGTGCCGTTGAAGTCGCCAGTCGCGGGTATCGCGATGGGCTTGATCCTTGAAGGCGAACGCTACGCCGTTCTTTCCGATATTTTGGGTGACGAAGATCACCTCGGCGATATGGATTTCAAAGTGGCGGGCACGGAAAACGGTGTCACCTCGCTGCAGATGGACATCAAGATCGCCGGCATTACTGAAGAGATTATGAAGGTCGCGCTGCATCAGGCGAAGGATGGCCGTCTGCATATCCTCGGCGAAATGGCTAAGGGCCTTTCTGGCGCACGTAAAGAACTCGGCCAATATGCGCCGCGTATCGAAACGATGAAGATTCCGACGGACAAGATCCGCGAAGTCATCGGCACGGGCGGCAAGGTCATCCGCGAAATCGTCGAAAAGACGGGCGCGAAGATCAATATCGAAGATGACGGCACGGTGAAGATTGCGTCGTCCGACGGCGCGTCGATCACGGCGGCGATCAACTGGATCAAGTCGATCGCATCTGAGCCGGAAGTCGGCATGATCTATGACGGCACAGTGGTGAAGACCGCCGAGTTCGGCGCCTTCGTCAATTTCTTCGGCGCGAAGGACGGCCTCGTTCACGTCTCGCAGCTCGCTCCGCAGCGCGTCGCCAAAGTCACCGACATTGTGAAAGAACGCGACAAGGTGAAGGTGAAGCTCTTGGGCGTTGACGATCGCGGCAAAGTGCGCTTGTCGATGAAGGCTGTCGATCAGACAACCGGCGAAGACCTCGAAGCCAAAGCTGCCGCTGAAGGTGGCGAGGCTGTGGCTAAGTAATCAGCGCTTCACTTAACTCTTATCGAATTCAATTCAAAACGGCTCCGTCACTGCGGGGCCATTTTTTGTATCGTCATTGAGTAGGAACTACGTCGTCATTGCGAGGAGCGCGCAGCGCGACGTAGCAATCCATTATTGCGTCGGAAAGATTCTATGGATTGCTTCGTCACTCGGCCCTGCGCTTACGCTTTGGGCGTTCGTCATTTAAACTGGTTCACAACACCTTTTTGTTTTCTACGCAAAACATTCCTCACCCTCGCAATGACGGTTTAAGAGCGTTGGTCCGTAATGACGAAAAGTTGGATCAAATACAACGCTTCAACTTAAACGCGTTTCATCCTCTCCCCACTACTCTCCACTCCTCCGCGCATTACGCATGAGGGCGGTTTGCGTTTTGGTGCGAGGCTGTTATTCTTCCCTAAGGTCATGTGCATCATGACTCGGGGAACTGAAAAGTCCTAGCAACATCGGCAGCGCATCTGCCGACACCAAACTGCCCTGACGCGTCCACGTCGGGGTGGCGGCGTTATGTTCAGGTCGCGAGACTAAAAGCGTCGCGGCCAAATGTTGCTGGCCTTTTCAGCACCCCGACCCCAGCGCGTCGCGCTGGGGTCGTTTTTTTTGGGAACTTGCTCCAGTGCGGTTCACGCGCCGGAGTCGTTTTCATTTCAAAAGCATGGGGAATGGAAATGTCGAAGAGTGACAATCTGGATACCGCATCTCTCTTCCCTCAGATCGAAGCGGTGATTGTTGCGTTGCACGATCTGACTATGAACTTACGTGACATAGATAAACGCATCGAAGCCTCCAATGAACGCAATGTTTATCTCCTGCGTCTTTTGGCCAAGTATCTCGCAGAAGAAAGCGTGCGGCTTGAGCGCGCAGCAACGCAGTTTGATAATTTATGAGAAGGCGTCAGACCGCTGACGATCGATTGCCGCTTTTAATGTAACACCCGCTTTGTCTCTGGGATGTCCAAAGAGAAAGCGGGGATTTCGACGGAGAATAATTCGCCCGCTTCCGACTTGAAAATATAGGATCCCTTCATGATCCCTTGCGTTGTCGTCAACGGGCAGCCGCTCGTATAGGTGAAGCTCATACCGGGTGCGAGCGTCGGCTGTTCGCCCACCACGCCCTCGCCGCGCACTTCTTGGGTTTTGCCGTCGCCATCCGTGATGATCCAGTGGCGCGACAGCAATGTCACTGTCTCCTCGCCATCATTCACGATTTCAATCTTATAGGCCCAGAAATAGCGACTGCTGCCCGGATCGGATTGTTCCGGCATATAGCGCGGTTCGGCCATGATCGAAATGTTGCGAGTGACAAGTCTATACATTGGGCTCAACAATTTGAAATAAATTTTTGTTACTTTATCGCTCTCGTGCCGAGAGGGTCAATCGGTACGCCAAAAAAGTCACAGTCACTCAAAATCAACTTAACATAACGGCGTGCACCTTGTTGGACTCAGAAAACTAACGCAATTGCATTTTGCAATCCCTAAAGACCAAAGGGAGGCTCATATGATGCATCTCTCTGAACAGAGCTTTTTCACCAATTTGGTCATGGGTATGGTTCGTTGCGTCAAGGACGGGGTTCGAGTTTGGCCTAAATGAAGCTTTCGTAAAAATTTTATCCTATTACAAAGCACGTAACGATTATCTCCATCTACAATCCTTCAGCGATTATTAATTGCACGATATCGGGTTAACCAGAGCCGATGTCGCTGAGACTGTCAGATTTTTTAATGATCCAACATTACATTTCCAAACGCGGCGTGAAGAACGGTTAAACCGACCGCCACGTTCACTGAATGACTTCAATTGACGACACAAAAAACCCGCGTGGTTGCCCACGCGGGTTTGATTGTTTCGCGAAGATGAGATGAGCGATTATTCGCCCGACTTCCTTTTGAGCGCGGCACCCAAAATATCGCCCAGCGATGCACCGGCATCGGCTGAACCATATTGAGCAATCGCTTCTTTTTCTTCGGCCATTTCGAGTGCCTTGATCGACACCGAGATCTTGCGCGCTTTGCGGTCTAACACGGTGACGCGGGCATCGAATTTTTCGCCAGCTGCGAAACGCTCAGGGCGTTGTTCAGCACGGTCGCGCGCGAGATCGGCACGCTTCACGAAGGTCGTGAATTCGGTGCCGATGATTTTCACATCGAGACCCGAGTCTTTCACTTCCGTCACTTCGCAAGTGACGATCGAGCCCTTCTTGATGTCGCTTGCGCCTTCAGCAGGTTCAGCGAATTTATCCGCGCCGAGTTGCTTGATGCCGAGCGAGATGCGCTCTTTCTCAACGTCAACATCTAGAACTTGCGCCTTCACCATATCGCCCTTCTTGTAATCTTCGATGGCTTGTTCGCCAGGACGATTCCAATCGAGGTCGGAGAGATGAACCATGCCGTCGACATCGTTTTCGAGGCCAATGAACAGACCGAATTCGGTCTTGTTCTTGACTTCGCCTTCGACAACCGAACCGACAGGATGTTTCTCGGCGAATGATTCCCATGGGTTCTGAAGCGTTTGCTTGAGGCCCAAGGATATACGACGCTTTGACGAATCCACTTCGAGGATCTGCACTGCAACTTCTTGCGATGTTGAAACGATTTTGCCCGGATGTACGTTCTTTTTTGTCCATGACATTTCAGAAACGTGGATCAAGCCTTCGATGCCCGGCTCGAGTTCAACGAATGCACCGTAATCGGTGATGTTCGTTACGCGGCCTTTAAGACGTGATTGAAGTGGATATTTTGCTTCAATGCCTTCCCACGGATCAGTGAGAAGCTGCTTGATGCCGAGCGAGATACGATGCGTGTCGTGATTGATCTTGATAATCTTGACCCTGAGTTGCTGACCGATGGTCACAACTTCTGAAGGATGATTCACGCGACGCCATGCCATGTCGGTGACATGCAAGAGACCGTCAATACCACCGAGATCGACGAAGGCGCCGTATTCGGTGATGTTTTTGACGGTGCCGTCAACGGTTTGACCTTCTTCCAAATTCGAAACGAGTTCGGTGCGGGCTTCTGCGCGTGTTTCTTCAAGAACGGTACGACGCGAGACAACGATATTGCCGCGACGACGATCCATTTTCAAAATCTGGAAAGGCTGCGCGATATTCATCAGCGGGCCGACATCACGGATCGGACGAATATCAACTTGTGAGCGCGGCAAGAACGCGGTCGCGCCATCAAGATCAACTGTGTAGCCACCCTTCACAACATTGAAGATGACGCCATTGACCTTCTCGCCGGCTTCGAAAGCCTTCTCAAGCTTCACCCAGCTTTCTTCGCGACGCGCCTTGTCACGCGAGATGACGGCTTCACCAAGCGCGTTTTCAATACGATCGAGATAGACTTCAACTTCATCACCGATTGTCGGTGCGCCTTCACGGCCAGGGCCTGTGAATTCGCGAAGAGCGACACGACCTTCGGTTTTCAAACCGAGATCAACCACCGCCATATCTTTTTCGATGGCGACGATTTTGCCCTTGATGACTGAACCTTCAAGCGAGTCGCTCTTGTTAAACGACTCTTCGAGCATCGCTGCGAAATCATCGCGCGATGGATTTGTATGTGTCGATACCATTGGGTCTCCTGAAAGGTCCTGCAAGTTAGGACCGGGCGCCGGCAACAACGTTTTAGGTTAAGCCTTCTTTGCATCGATGTTTCATTCGCATGAATGAAACCACCGCTTCTTGAAAAGCGGGCCGGCGCTGGACCGACCAAAGCAGACTTTAGGGACTATCCCTTTCGCGAGAGAGCGGTCTCAATCAGACGGAGCGCCTCGCGCGAGGCCGTTTCTATATCCATTCCGCTCGTATCGAGCAAGCGCGCATCTTCTGCTATTTTGAGCGGCGCGTTTGATCGGGTTGAATCGCGTTCATCGCGACGGCGGATATCCTCAAGCACTGACTCTTCGGAAAGGGAAGGATCGGCTTTGACCAATTCAAGCCAGCGCCGATGCGCGCGGATCTCGGGGGCCGCGGTCACATAGAGTTTGGCTTCCGCTTCAGGACAGATCACAGTGCCGATATCGCGACCATCAAGCACTGCACCGGGCTCTTTTTGCGCGAAAAGCCGCTGGCCGTCGGAAAGCGCCTGTCTCACATCGGGATAAGCCGACACAATCGAGGCCGCATCGCCAATTTCGCGGGTTCTCAAGCGGCTTTCATCAAGCGCTGTAAAATCGAGTTTTTGCGCAGCAAAACTTGCAGCATTTTCATTTTGCAGCGATTGCCCTGCATCGAGTACCGCACGCGCAACCTCGCGATAAAGCAGGCCTGTATCGAGAAGATGAAATCCGTAATGCGCCGCCACGCGTTTGGCGATTGTTCCTTTCCCTGACGCGGTTGGCCCGTCGATCGCGATGATCATGCGCGGAAGTCTGCCCCGAGATCGCGCATCAAGCTTGTAAAGCTCGGGAAGCTTGTTGCGATCATGCGTTCATCATCAACCGTCATCGGTTCATCCGTCGCCATACCCATGACGAGGAAACTCATCGCAATGCGATGATCGAGATGGGTTTTGACGGTACCACCGCCGCTTACATCGCCGGATTGCCCCTGAACGATGAGATCATCGCCCTCAATCGCGTAAGTCACACCCGCTTCCGCCAAACCATCGGCAACCGCTTGCAAGCGATCGCTTTCTTTGACGCGTAATTCATTCAAGCCACGCATCCGCGTCTCTCCATTTGCAAAAGCAGCGGCCACCGCGAGGATTGGATATTCATCAATCATTGAGGGCGCGCGGGCAGAAGGCACATTGACACCTTTGAGCGAGGAGGCTTTCACGCGTAAATCAGCGACATCTTCACCGCCTTCATAGCGGGGATTTTCGATGGATATCGACGCGCCCATCTCAAGAAGCGTTGTTAAAAGCCCGGTTCTGAGCGGATTCATCATCACGCCTTTGATGGTGATGTCTGATCCCGGCACCAAAAGCGCCGCCACAAGCGGGAAAGCGGCTGAAGATGGGTCACGTGGCACAATGATCGGGCGCGGCTTTAATTCGGGGCGGCCCTTGAGCTCAATCCGGCGGCCATCATGGCCATCAGCGCTAACGCGAACAGTGGCGCCGAAATAAGTGAGCATTTTTTCCGTATGATCGCGGGTTGCCTCCGTCTCGATCACGGTGGTGTGACCGGGCGAATTGAGCCCCGCGAGAAGAATGGCGGATTTGATCTGGGCCGAGGCCACCGGCGTCCGATAGGTAATCGGCAGCGGATCGCGCACGCCGCGCAAAGTGATGGGGCAGCGTCCGCCCTCAGCTTGCGAGACAACTTCAACGCCCATTTCCGCGAGCGGATCAAGAATGCGCCGCATCGGGCGTTTGCGCAGCGACGCGTCACCATCGAAAGTCGCTTCAATCGGATGGCCGCCGACAACGCCCATCATCAAGCGCGAACCGGTGCCGGCATTACCGAAATCAAGCACCGCTTCAGGCGAGCGCAAACCGCCAATACCGACGCCATGAACGCGCCACTCGCCCTCGCCGATACGGTTGATTTTCGCGCCAAGCGCCCGGCAGGCTTCCGCCGTGCGCAACACATCATCACCTTCAAGTAGGCCTGTTACATGGGTTTCCCCAACCGACAACAAGCCGAAAATCATTGCGCGATGCGAGATGGACTTATCGCCGGGAAGATGGACGAGGCCGGACAAAGGCTTCGATTTGACGGCGGTTAAGGGTTGGGGTGAACCCTCATGGGACTTGGACATTGCGTAATTCTCTGGAAGAAGGGCTTGACGCGGCTCGCCGTCTGGGATGAATACCCGCGCACTATCACAGTCGAAACGGCCCGTCATCCCGCAAGGCGCGGATTGCCAGCAAGATGATGAGAGCCGCAGCCGCCCCGGGCGCTTCGTCGCGTCTGTAAGGCGAATTTTGAAAGAGAAGAGGTTTCCCTTGGCAAAACCGGAACTCGGCACCAAGCGTCTATGCCAGAGCTGCGGCGCAAAATTTTATGATCTTCATAAAGATCCAATCATCTGCCCGAAATGCAGCATGGTCTTCGTGCCGGTAGTCGCAGCCGTTCGCCCCGAAATTGCAGCGAAAGCTACAGAGGATGACGATGCCGATGTCGGCGTTGCCGCTGATGCTCCCGAGCTCGTGTCGCTCGACGATGTCGAGGCGGAAGAAGAGGGTAAGGATCTGCCGATCGACGATGTCGAGATTGAAAACGATATCGAAGAAGATGAAACCTTCCTCGAGGAAGAGGAAGAAGGCGATGATGATGTCGCCGATCTCATTGATGGCGACCTCGAAGACGACGAGGAAAGCTGAGTTTATTAGAACGCCGCGGGGTCCTGATCCGGTTTAGGCTTGAGTTGCCTGATCCAGAGGGCTATAGACCCGTTGTTCTTGCGGCCTTCGCGTCGCAAGGGGTTCAGGAGCCCATTCCTGAGACCAGAATGGAATAACGGGGTCATAGCTCAGCTGGGAGAGCGCTTGCATGGCATGCAAGAGGTCGGCGGTTCGATCCCGCCTGGCTCCACCATTTTCTCAATGAAATCAATGTGTTACAGAGACACCAACCCAAAATCGGTGTCTAACGAAAAGTTATAACGAGTTATAACGGTGGTTTCGCAGTGGTGGACGCTTTGATGTCCGTATCGGGTGACTCTTTGAAGTTACCATCCCCATTCATTTCACAAATCGCTTGTCGGCGGTATGGGTGACACCGATTTTGACGTCGGGTGGAGAGTGGTCGGTAGCCGTTTCTGACCTCCAAACCAATCTAATAATTCCGCTTTTCTGATATTGTTGACCCGCTTAAGATTTATGAGTTCGGGTGTCTCAAACACTATCGATGAGATGTGATGAGTATTCATCGAAAAGCGATGGTTGTTATTTTGTCGACTGTGTTTGTGAGTGATGCGTTCGCTCACGGCGGTGGTTTAGATAAGAACCGTTGTCATCACAATCGCAAGAATGGAACGTATCACTGTCATTGATGTGAGATGGGACTATGAACGAGTTTTATAAATTAGTCAGATCATTGTTCTTCATCGTCTCCCTGATCATTGGAGGTCAATCACTGTCGCTCGCAGATGATTTCACGAAAGGTGAAGAAGCTTATAAAAAAGGAGATTTCATAACAGCGTTAAAATTTTGGCAGCCTTTAGCCGAAAATGGAAATGTAGGAGCTCAATACAAACTTGGTCAAATGTATAGACTAGGTGAAGGTTTACCACAGGACAATAAAACAGCTGTAAAATGGTACACACTTGCGGCTGAGCAGGGAAATGCAGAGGCTGCATTCAATCTTGGAGTTATTTATAGAAGCGGTGAAGAAGGTGTCCCGCTGGATGATAAGACAGCGGTAAAATGGTACATGATAGCTGCTGAACAAGGACATGCAGTATCTCAACTCGGTCTTGGAGTGATGTATGCCGAAGGTTTAGGAGTTCCGCAGAATGATATAAAGGCATATATGTGGCTTAATATCTCTGTAGCAAATGGGAACAGAT
>VGCJ01000024.1 GCA_016870035.1 Alphaproteobacteria bacterium | reverse complement strand
GATCTTGTTATTGCTTTAGGCGGCGGCGTGATTGGTGATCTTGCAGGCTTTGCTGCGGCAATTACGCGACGTGGTATGCGTTTCGTTCAAATTCCGACAACGCTTCTTGCTCAAGTCGATTCTTCTGTTGGTGGCAAGACGGGCGTCAATTCAGAGTTCGGTAAAAATTTGATTGGTGCCTTTCATCAGCCGAGCCTCGTTTTTGCTGATGTTGATTGCCTTGATACGCTCTCAAAACGTGAATTTGCTGCAGGCTATGCCGAAGTCGTCAAATATGGTCTCATTAATGATGCCGAATTTTTCAATTGGCTTGAAGCGCATCATGAAGGCGTTTTCAGTGGTGGCGCCGATCGTGTCTATGCAATTTCCAAATCATGTCGTGCGAAAGCCGCTATTGTCATGCGTGATGAGCGTGAAGAGGGCGAAAGAGCGCTCCTGAATTTAGGCCATACTTTTGCGCATGCCTTTGAGCGGATCGTTGCCTATGAGGGTGCGCGCCTTGTTCATGGCGAAGCGGTTGCGATTGGTCTGTGTTGTGCCTTCCGTTTTTCTCAAAAGCTCGGCTTGGCGTCGGGGCAAGATGCGTTGCGGGTCGAACGCCATCTTGAAAAAGCCGGATTGCCAACAAAAATTCAAGCGATCCCGGGTTGGAACGCCCGTTCTGAAGATATACTTGACGCGATGGCACAGGATAAAAAAGTGAAAAAGGGTCGTTTGACCTTCATTCTCGTGCGCGGAATTGGCGGAAGCTTTATCGCGCCGGATGTTCATTCCGGCGATGTACGTTCCTTCTTAGATGAATATTTGGCCAGTTAGGTGAAAAACCGATCATGGAAAATCTGAATATTTCAGCGGACCCTTGGTTCGCTCTTGGCGTTGTTGTGTTTTGTCTTGCGCTTTCAGCGTTTTTTTCTGGCTCTGAAACGGCACTTACCGCCGCCTCACGCGCACGGATGCATGCGCTTGAAAAGTCTGGCGATCAAAGAGCCGGTCTCGTCAATCGTCTTTTAATGATGAAAGAGCGCTTCATCGGCGCGATGCTGATAGGAAACAATATCGTTAACATTGGCGCGTCTGCTTTTACAACTAGTGTGCTTATCCAATTCTTCGGTGCCGAAGGAACGATCTACGCGACAATTATTATGTCAGTTTTGGTCATCATCTTCTCCGAAGTGATGCCAAAGACAATTGCAATCTCGAGCCCTGACCGCGCAGCTCTTATTCTTTCACGTCCTCTATCTTTTGTCGTTGCGCTTTTTGGCCCCATGACAATGGCGGTCGAAGCGCTTGTGCGCGTTCTTCTCTATCCCTTTGGTGTGCGTCTTGGTGACAATGACGCTATTCTCTCGGCCACCGAAGAATTACGTGGCGCGGTTAATCTTCTTCACAGCGAAGGCGGCGTTGAAACCGAAGAACAAAAAATGTTTGGTGGTCTTCTTGATCTTGCGGAGCTCGAAGTCTCGGACATTATGGTTCATCGCACCAAGATGCGTACGATCTCTGCCGATCTGCCACCCGAAGAAATCGTCAAAGAAGTTCTTGCTTCGCCCCATACAAGATTACCCTTATGGTCGGAATCCTCAGAAAACATCATCGGCATTCTTCATGCAAAAGATCTCCTCCGTGCTTATGATGCTGTTGGAGGAAATGCTTTGAAGCTCGATGTTCGTTCGATCGCACTCGAGCCTTGGTTTGTTCCCGATACAACATCGTTGAAAGAACAACTCAAAGCGTTCCTTTCAAAAAAACTTCATGTCGCTTTGGTGGTTGATGAATATGGCGAAGTGATGGGGCTTGTCACACTCGAGGACATTCTTGAGGAAATCGTTGGCGATATACGCGATGAACATGATATCCGTGTTCAAGGCTTACGTGCGATGCCTGATGGCTCGGTTCGTGTCGATGGCTCCGTGCCGATTCGTGATTTGAATCGCGCGATGGATTGGACTTTGCCCGATGAGGAGGCCACAACCATCGCGGGTTTGGTTATTCACGAAGCGCAGACCATTCCCGAGGTTGGACAGATTTTCACCTTCCATTCCTATCGGTTTGAAATTCTCCGCAAGTCAAAAAACCGAATCGCGCTTTTAAAAATTACCGCGTTGAATAAGGCCAAGATCGGGGAGATCGCCGAGAAGTCATAGGATTTTTGTTACCAATGATTAGTCAATATTTTCTTACGTAAGTTCATTCTCTCATTTCGATGGGCATTTTTAGGATGGCTTGCGATAGATCTTGCGACTGCCCTAGGCCTTGTTATTGGTCTGGCGGTGATCGGAATTTTGACGATGTTAGACGGTTCTCCGGCCGCCTTTTTGTCCGAACACGCCTTGATTGTGATCTTTGGAGTCTGCGCGGGTGCAACTCTTATTCGCTTTCCGATGTCAACGCTGTTGCATGGGTTTCCGACAGGGATGCGCTATGCTTTTCTCATGTATTCATCAGAGCCGCGTGAACTGATTGAGGAAATTATTAAAATTGCAGATACGGCACGGCGGTCCGGCGCCGCGGCTCTGGAAAGGGTGACGGTGAAGGATCACTTTCTGGCGCAAGGCATTCGCTATATTGCGGATGGCTATGATCGCGAATTCATTCGTGAAACTCTGCAACGAGATACAGATGCGTTTCTTCAGCGACTTGAAGAGGGCGGAAAAGTCTATCGTGCCATTGGTGACGCCGCACCTGCTTGGGGCATGATCGGAACACTCATCGGCATGGTGCAGATGTTTAGCAACATGGAGGATCCGTCAAAGCTCGGCCCCTTTATGGTCATTTCTCTACTTGCCACTTTATATGGTGCGTTGATCGTCAACCTCATCTGTCTTCCCGTAGCTGATAAGCTTCAGCTCAAACTCGAAGAAGAAGATGTTTGCCGCGCGCTTGTGATTGATGGCGTCATGCAAATCCGCGAAGCGAAAAGCCCTTCGGTCGTCCGAGAAATGCTTGTTGCCTATCTGCCAATTAAACATCGTGAAGCTATGGCGGCGGCGTAATCATGGCACGTAAAAAAGGGGGCGGGCATGGTGGTGGGGGTCACGGCTGGTTCGTAATCTTTGCTGATCTTATGGGTCTTTTGATGAGTCTCTTCGTCATACTCGTGGCGTTTTCAACCCAAGATCAAGTGAAAATGAAACTGGTCGCCGGATCGATGAAAGATGCATTCGGCATGCAGATCAAAAACCAATTCGCCTCGATGATCGAAATGGACGGCACGCCGACAAAACCGTTTTTGAAAAATGCTAAATTCCTTCCGCCAGAAAATGGCACCGATCAAGCGGGCACCGTTGTTGGTGAAAAGCGAATGGAAGGGCTCGATCTTGCCACCAATGACCGGACCTTTGCTTTGGCGGCCGCCACGCTTCGCCAGGCCATAGCCGATATGTCCGAACTCACCGAGATTTCAAAAAATCTTATCATCCAGGAAACGAAAGATGGCCTCGATGTCGCGCTCGTTGACCAATCGGGCTGCTCCATGTTTCCGGATGGGTCTCTTGAGCCTTTACCCTCTGTGAGGGATGCGTTGATCAAATTGGCAGGTCCGATCTGTAAATTATCAAACCGGATCGCCATCACTGGCCATACAGCCCGTCCTGCCGCCGGTCGGACGGGGGAAACTTCGCCTTGGGATTTGTTGATTGGTCGGGCCGCCGCCGTTCGTCCAATCTTGTCCGAGGCTGGCCTACCGAAAGAACGCTTTGCCTTGATCGCCGAAAAAGTCGATACCGAGCCGCTGTTCCCTGATAATCCCACGCTCGCGTCCAATCGGCGGATCGATATCCTCCTGCTCAGGGAGCCCCCGCCGCTTCCGATCCAGAAGAAATTTTGATTTTTCTCTGCCTTGCAAGGCCTGATCAACTCGGTTAGCAAACTTTCTACAAGCTGAAGATGGGCGCAACGGAGCCTTAGAATGACCTATGTCGTCGTCGAAAACTGCATCAAGTGCAAATATATGGACTGCGTCGAGGTCTGTCCGGTCGATTGTTTCTATGAAGGCGAGAATATGCTCGTCATTCATCCTGACGAATGTATCGATTGCGGTGTCTGCGAGCCTGAATGCCCGGCCGAGGCGATCAAGCCTGATACCGAGTCCGGCTTGGAATCTTGGCTGAAGCTGAATGCCGATTACGCAAAGCAATGGCCGAATGTGACCATCAAGCGTGACGCTCTGCCGGAGGCCAAAGAGTTTGACGGCAAAGCCGATAAATTGGCCCTCTTTTCCGCAAAGCCGGGCCAGGGCGACTGATCCGATCCGCCTTTCAGACGGTAATTTCACGATAAAGCTTGGAAATAGTTAGATTTTCTGGTATAGATCTGAGGTCCCGCTTGTGGGGCGGAGTTTCGGTTCATTTGATCGGATAGAGCGGCCCCTTCCCCATCTCCCTGGTTCGGAACACCCCTCGGAGCAAGAGGTAGGGAAGGTTTTTGTTGCTGTGACCCTTGCGTGAATTTCACGGGGGCTCGCAAACAGAAATCGGCTTAAACATCCCGATCTCGCCGCATTCGGCGCAAAACAAGAGAAAGATCGCGTCATCATGACGACAACTGCAAAGAAGACGACCAAGGGCCATGGTTTCAAAACAGGCGAGGCCGTCGTTTACCCGACCCATGGTGTCGGCCGCATCAAATCGATCGAAGTGCAGGAAGTCGCCGGCTTCAAATTGGAGCTTTTCGTCATTTTCTTTGAAAAAGACAAAATGACCTTGCGCGTTCCCGTGTCAAAGGCACCGTCCGTCGGCATGCGCAAATTGTCAGAAACCGCCATCATCACAAAGGCGCTCGAGACCGTGACCGGTCGCGCGCGTATCAAGCGTACGATGTGGTCGCGTCGCGCGCAGGAATATGAAACGAAGATCAATTCCGGCGATCTCATTCAAATCGCCGAAGTCGTTCGAGATCTCTATCGCTCCGAAGCGCAGCCTGAACAATCTTATTCCGAGCGCCAGCTGTATGAAGCAGCGCTTGATCGGTTGGTTCGCGAAGTCGCCGCCGTGAATGCGTCGACTGAAAATGAAGCGCTCAAATTGATCGAGCAGCAATTGGCAAAATCGCCGAAGCGCAGCAAGGCCGCCGAAGCGGAAGTCGAAGCTGAAGCTGAGGCTGATGGGGATCTTGATCAGGAAGAAGCGGCGTAAACGCTACTTTCTTTTTTCATAAGCAAATAATCAGGGGGGTGTTTACGCCCCTTTTTGTTTTTTTGAATTTCTCGTTCAATCGGCGGTGATCAATTTATATTTCATACCGCTTTTGATTTTTGGGCGATCAAGTCCGTTGACGATCAAGAAACGATCAAGCGGGCGATTAACACCGCGCATTTGCGCAATCAATTTATCAATCGTATCACTTTCAGATGCTGTGACCATCGTCAGATGAAGAGGTTGCAGCGCGTCGTGTTCTTCGGCTCTAAGAGAACGAAAGCTTTTAATGGCCTCCAAGAATTGTCGATCAAGCTCGGGCGTCAATGATCTTGTAGCAAAGATAAATCGGTATAAATCCGAACCTTTTCGAATGGCTGCAAATCGGAAAGACCAATCTGAATTTGTACCAAGCCCAGTGGCGCTACTTAATCCATTGATGAGTGTCTCTTCAATTTGTTCGATCTTCACGATTTTAATCCAGCCTTTTTCAAGCGAAGCTGTTGGTGACTGATCAGACTGAATAACATCAAAGTGCATGGCCGTTGTGCCATTCACATCAAGGCCCAAAAGCGCTTCCGTTGTATTCTCCAATTTGAGTAAAGCCGGGGCCGTGAAGGTAAAATCAAAACGCGGATGAAAGAATTGACGATCACGAATGACACCACCTGAAGGATCTTCCCCATAAGTAAGACCTTCAAGTGCTTCGAGATAATGGTTCTGATCAGCTTCAACGGTATCTCTTCGTGGGACATCGCGTGCCGCCACCAAAGCCGCTGAAATCCGTTGCGGCGTCGCCGGATGCGAAGACAGAAATGTCATTCTGCGACCGGTTTGAGAGAGTGTTTGAAAATTCGAGAGCCGCGACATTGATGATAAAAAACGCGCAGCGCCATAAGGATCATAGCCTGCTTTCGCGATGGTTTTGATACCAATTTCATCTGCTTCTAATTCTTGCGCGCGTGAAAAGCTAGCGCGCAAGAATTGGAGAGATTCCGAATTATTCGTTTCATTTAACGCCAGCCCTTCGGGCAATGAGCGAGCAAGCTTCTCAAGCTCAGCACGTTTGAGCGCGTGACTAGCAGTTACATGCGCAACTTCATGCGCGATGACGGCGGCTACTTCCGATGTGTCATTAGCCAGTGCAAGAAGTCCCCGCGTGACATAAAGTTCGCCATTGGGGAGTGCGAACGCATTTGGCGAAGAAGAATTCAAAATAGTGATGCGGTATTTTTGCCCAGGATCATCGCTCGCTGCGACAATGCGATCCACAATGGTGCGAATTTCGCTGCGCAAAGAGTCACGTGCCTGATATTCGCCACCAAACATATAGATGAGCGAAGCGCGCTCGTCCGATAAGGCTTTTTCAGGAATCCCTGTGGGGATTGAGGCCAGCGGCCGCGATTCACGCCCGGGTCCAGTGACACAAGCAGCGATTGAAAGTGAAACGAGAAGCATCAGGCACAGGCGTGCGACGAACGCCAAATACCTTTGGTCGCCGGAGCCTTGCTTCCATAATCTCATGATCCGCAGTGTCATCAAACTAGCTCTGTATAAATCCTTCCAGAAACACCGAACAGGACGCTTTTTCTATGCTCTAGCTGACGATCGATAAAAATGAATAAAAATCCAACTTCACCCCCGGCTGTAAATCCGGGCGGTCTATGTTAAAACAACTTCCGACGGTCCCGTAGCTCAGCAGGATAGAGCGGCGGTTTCCTAAACCGTAGGTCGGATGTTCGAGTCATCCCGGGATCGCCATTGTTTGGTCAGAAACAAGATCAATCAAAAGCGCCCAGTTGAAGATTCACGCAGCAGTTTTTTGTTTTATCTTTTCGATTTCTTCTTTGAGATGGAGCTTTTTGCGCTTGAGTTCTTTGAGCTTAACTTCATTTGAGGCGGGGTGATTGCGTTCCCCTTCGATTTCACGTTCAAGCGCCTGATGGCGGCGAGTGAGTTCAACGAGATGCGACTCTATCGACATTCCGCTCCTCCTATAGAGACCGATTACGAATCCGGTCGTTATCAGTGTGTCACAAAATCCTCTTCTGTCGAGAGCCGCTTTCAAACGACCATTTCGATGCGGCGCACAATTTCATGTAAAGGATTGAAGACATTTATCTTCCCTTCGCCTTGCAAGATGAAACCACTCTCTGGCATAAATATGGTTGAAGGCCTGCGGATCCGGAACCGATAAAACTCATGACTGATTCGTCCGGTTCACCGCCGCCCTCAGAGCTTAATGAAGATGAGCTTCGCGCAGAGCTGCAGCAACTCCGCATTGAACATAAAGACATCAGTGATGCTGTCGAAGCGCTTGAAGCGATTGGGCAAGCCGATCAACTCCAGCTTCGCCGTTTCAAGCGCCGCAAACTTCTTTTGAAAGATCGGATCCGGCAGATCGAGGATCAATTAACGCCCGATATCATTGCATGAAATCTCGCCTCTTGCCAGTCTTGAAGCTTCGGGCGATAGGCTGATTTCGATTTTTAGCGCCCTGAGGCCAATGACATGACAGATTCTGTGACGCCGGTGGCGATCATTATGGGCAGCCAATCTGATTGGGCCACAATGAGCCATGCTGCTGATATTTTGAAGGCGCTGGGTATCGGTCACAAATCCATGATTGTGTCGGCGCATCGGACGCCTGATCGGCTTTATCAGTTCGCAAAATCGGCGCGCGATGTAGGCTATAAGGTCATTATTGCCGGTGCCGGTGGTGCCGCCCATTTGCCCGGCATGACGGCGGCGATGACGTCTTTGCCAGTATTCGGTGTGCCGGTGGAATCAAAAGCCTTGTCCGGTCAGGACAGCCTTCTTTCCATCGTTCAGATGCCGGCGGGGATTCCGGTCGGAACTTTGGCGATTGGCAAGGCTGGTGCGGTCAATGCAGCATTATTGGCCGCTTCGGTTCTTGCTCTTCATGACAAAGGCTTGGCCGGGCGTCTTGACGAATGGCGTGCACGGCAAACCGCGTCGGTCGCTGAAACACCATCGGCCGAGAATTAAGACAAGTGCTGAAGCCCGGACAGATGATCGGTATTTTAGGAGGCGGTCAGCTCGCGCGGATGATGGTTCTGGCAGCAGCCCCCTTGGGTTTGAAATGCCATATCTATGCACCGGAAGGCGATAATCCGGCCTTTGATGTGGCAGCGGCAAAAACAATTGCTCCTTATGAGGACCATGCCGCGCTCGAGCGCTTCGCCCGCGCGGTTGATGTCGTCACCTATGAATTTGAAAATGTTCCCGCGAAAACGGCCGAGATCCTCTCGTCTCTCGTTGAGGTTCTGCCGCAACCTTGCGCGCTCGAGACCACACAAGACCGCTTGATTGAAAAGAGCTTCATTCGTGATCTCGGGCTCGCCGTGCCTGATTTCATTGCCGTTGATTCACCTGAAAGTTTGTCTAAAGCGGTTGCGCAATTAGGCCGACCCTCGGTCCTGAAAACTAGACGCTTTGGTTACGACGGCAAAGGCCAAGTTATCATTAAATCTGAGACGAATTTGGATGAGGCTTGGGCCGGAATCGGCAAAGCCCCTGCCATTTTGGAGCAATTCATTCCCTTCGAGCGCGAGGTCTCGGTCATTGCAGCGCGGAACGCTTTGGGCGACGTGGTGACTTATGATGTCTGCGAGAACCGCCACGCCCATCACATCTTAACAGAGACTACTTTGCCGGCCCGCATTTCGGCTGAGACCGAACAGGGCGCTAAAGATGCGGCAAGCCGGATTGGAGCGGCGTTGAATTATGTTGGTGTCTTTGCAGTCGAGTTTTTTGTTGGGGTCTCAGGCGCTCAAGAGTTTCTCTTGGTCAATGAAATTGCCCCCCGTGTCCATAATTCGGGCCATTGGACGATTGATGGCGCGGAAACATCCCAATTTGAGCAGCATATAAGGGCTATTTCAGGCTGGCTTTTGGGGAGCGTGAAGCGGCTCGGACGGATTGAAATGCGAAATTTGATCGGCGGCGACACTGATGGCTGGCACGATCTCGTCACCGAGCCGGGCCTACATGTCCATCTCTATGGCAAAGCCGAAAGCCGCCCTGGGCGGAAAATGGGCCACGTAACCCGGGTCACGATCTAAGCCTCGGAAGCGACTCATGTTTTCGCGATTTTTTGCGTATTCCCTCGTGGACAGGCCTTTGGCTTTCTGTTAGACACCCCCACTCATGGCCGTTTTGGCCTCTGAAATTCAGCCAAAACCTATTTAGGTTTAAACCCTCGGGGAAATGACGCGTGCAGGTTCTCGTCCGTGACAACAATGTCGATCAAGCGCTGAAGGCGCTTAAAAAGAAGATGCAACGTGAAGGCATCTTCCGTGAAATGAAACTCCGCGGCCATTATGAAAAGCCTTCCGAGAAGCGCGTTCGCGAAGAAGCGGAAGCTGTTCGTCGCGCCCGTAAATTGACCCGCAAAAAGTTGCAGCGTGAAGGCCTCTTGCCGGCAACGAAGCCAAAGACTTTGGCACGCTAAGATTGTCGATCATCGGATGATCATCTTTTTGGGCGTTCCTTCTGGGGCGCCCTTTTTGATTCCGGGCTTGCATGTTTTGAAATTCTCTATCCTTGCGTCAGACTTGAGAAATTTCTACGATATGCTCGTGTTGTTTTGATCTTCGCACCCTCAAAATTTTGGACAGACTCATGAAACAGACAGATGTCTTTTCTCGCTCGCTCGTCGTGAGTTCACTTTGTGTGCTGCTCGCAGCCTGTTCAACAACGGGAACACAAGCGCCAGGTCCCATCGTCTCTGTTGCCGAAATGGATAAGGATCTCGATACCGCGAAAGTGAATATTGAGTCGCTCACCGCAGTGATCGAAAGCAATCCGAAAGACGCAGCTGCGTATAATACTCGTGGTGCCGCATATGCGCGGATTGGGAAATATATCGAAGCTGAAAGTGATTTTTCGAAAGCAATTGAATTAAAACCCGGCTATGCGGCAGCTTACACTAATCGGGCGCTTGCTTATCGCCAAACGGGCCAAGATGATTTGGCGCTCAATGATTTCAATCATGCAATCTCATCAAACGCATCTTATGGCGCAGCCTATCTCGGACGCGGAAATCTTTATCGCGCTCTGAATAAATTTCTAGAAGCGATTGCAGATCTGTCGCAAGCGATCAAACTCAATCCTGAGTCCGCGCAAGCCTATCACGCGCGCGGTTTGATTTTCCAAAAACAAGGGCTGCATAAAAAGGCAACGAATGACTTCGATGCCGCGATTGATCGCGATCCTTTTGTTGCTGCCCCCTATCTTGCGCGCGGACAAAGTCTGATCGTTCTTGGAAAATATGATTCCGCCATCGAAGACTTCAATGCTTGTCTCAATGTGAACGCCGATCTTGTCGATGGATGGCTGGGTCTTGGACAGGCCAATGAAAAGAAGAGCGCGAAAGACGCGGCTATCGAAGCCTATAATCGTGCCCTCGCGGTTGACGTCAAAAACGCCGCAGCGCGTGAAGCGATTGCCCGGTTGAACGGCGAAACAAAAAGTGACAGTGGCTTTTTCAAAAAGCTTTTCTGATCAGAATAAATAAAGAGTCAGAACTAAATCTGTTCAGACTCTTTTTCTTGATCAGTGTGTGAAAGCCTTGTTGATGTCTTCGACCATTTTCTTGGCATCCGCGAAGAGCATGAGCGTATTATCCTTGAAGAACAACTCGTTCTCGACGCCCGCATAACCTGAACCCATACCGCGTTTGATGAAGAGAACCGTTTTTGCCTTCTCGACATCAAGAACCGGCATGCCAAAAATTGGTGATTGCGGATCGGTTTTCGCCGCCGGATTGGTCACGTCATTCGCACCGATGACGAAAGCAACATCGGCTTGCGCGAATTCAGAATTGATATCTTCAAGCTCGAAGACTTCATCATAAGGCACGTTTGCTTCGGCAAGCAGCACATTCATATGACCAGGCATACGACCGGCAACCGGATGAATGGCATATTTAATCTCGACGCCTTCCTTTTTGAGAAGATCAGCCATTTCACGCAAAGCATGTTGCGCTTGCGCAACCGCCATGCCGTAACCCGGAACAATGATCACGCTTGAGGCATTCTTCATCATGAAAGCTGCGTCATCTGCTGAACCTTGCTTCACAGGTCGTGTTTCAACATGACCTGCAGCACCGCTTGATGTCTCGCCGCCGAAACCACCAAGGATCACGGAGAAGAAGGAGCGGTTCATGCCCTTACACATGATGTAAGAGAGGATCGCGCCTGAAGAGCCGACCAAAGCGCCCGTGATTATCAACGCCATATTCGAGAGCGTGAAGCCGATGCCAGCAGCCGCCCAACCCGAATAAGAATTGAGCATCGACACGACGACCGGCATATCCGCGCCACCAATCGGAATGATGATCAGAATGCCAAGCAACAAGGCAACGAGGGTAATGAGCCAGAAGAAGATCGTGTTTTGCGAGATCATGAACAAAATGACCAGCACAACAAGACCGGCGACCAATACGATATTGATGAGATGACGACTTGGCAGCATGATCGGTTTGCCGCTCATATTGCCGTTCAATTTCAAAAACGCGATGATGGAGCCCGTGAAGGTGATTGCTCCGATGGCAACACCAAGCGACATTTCAACAATGCTCGCGACTTTTATGCCGCCTGCCGGTGTTGTGATGTGAAACGCGTCTGGCGCATAAAGCGCACCGGCGGCAACAAACACTGCAGCAAGACCGACAAGAGAATGGAAGAACGCAACGAGTTGCGGCATCGCCGTCATCGCAATACGACGCGCGAGAATTGCACCAAAGCCGCCGCCAACAGCAAGACCGATAAGCAAGAGTGCCCAGCCGGTAAGGCCTGCAGGAGGGGCAACAAGGAGCGTCGTGATCATGGCAATCGCCATGCCGATCATGCCTGCAAAATTACCTTGGCGCGATGTTGCCGGTGATGACAATCCGCGCAGAGCGAGAATGAATAGAACACCGGAAACAAGATAAAGAAGGGCTGCGATATTGCCGGACATGGGTTTAACCCTTCTTCTTATACATAGCGAGCATGCGTTGGGTCACAAGGAACCCACCAAAAATATTCACGCTCGCAAGGATCAAAGCGCCAAGTCCAAAAAGACGCGCGGGCAATGCCCCATCTTCACCGGCTGTTGTCGCATCAACACCAATCGCGAGTAGCGCACCGACAACAATCACCGATGAAATCGCATTCGTCACTGACATCAAGGGCGTGTGCAATGCAGGCGTCACCGCCCACACAACAAAATAGCCGACGAATACAGCAAGAATAAAAAGCGCGAATTCGAAAACGAAAGGATCAATCGCCCCACCGCTTGCGCCATGCGCGGCTGCGCCGGCAAGAGATCCGGCTTGGGTCGCAAGATCTTGCGCGATATCGGCGAGATCTTTTGCGGCATCGGCAAGAGCCGCCGCTTTGTCATGCAGCATTTGAGCGGTGTCGGTCGCCATGCGAGACTCCGTAAATTCAGGATTTTTGTTGGAAATTCGGATGGACAACAGAACTGTCGCGCGTCAGCAAAGTCGCTTTGACAAGTTCATCGTCCCAATTGGGAGCAAGTGTCTTTTCTTTCTTGTCAATCATTGTCTCAAGAAAGGCGAAGAGATTTTTTGCATAAAGCGCAGAGGCGCTCGCTGCGATCCGACCGGGCAAATTGAGATGTCCCAAAATCGAAACACCATTTTCAGTCACAATGGTTTCGCCAGCTTTCGAAAGGGCGACATTGCCACTGCGCTCAACTGCGAGATCCACAATCACTGAACCCGCGCGCATCGATCTGACCATTTCTTCGCTGACAAGTTTCGGAGCAGGACGACCAGGAATCAAAGCCGTGGTGATCACGATATCTTGCTTGGCGATATGAGAGGCGACGAGCACAGCTTGTTTGGCTTGATATTCGGCCGACATTGGCTTTGCGTAGCCTGCAGCCGTTTCAGCCTGTTTGAATTCGTCATCCTCGACCGCAATAAACTTCGCGCCGAGCGAGGCGACCTGTTCTTTCGCAGCCGGACGCACATCCGTCGCCGTTACAATCGCGCCAAGACGGCGCGCGGTGGCGATTGCCTGAAGGCCCGCCACGCCCGCGCCCATCACGAAGACCTTTGCCGCCGGAACCGTACCGGCCGCCGTCATCATCATGGGCATGCCACGCCCATAGGCGGATGATGCGTCGATCACGGCCCGATAACCGGCCAAATTGGCCTGGCTCGAGAGCACGTCCATGACCTGCGCGCGGGTGATGCGGGGCATTAATTCCATCGAAAAGGCCGAAAGTCCGGCCTTGGCCATGGAAGACAGCGCATCCGGCGAATCATAGGGGTCCATGATCGCGAGGACGAGCGCGCCCTTTGGAATGAGTGATGTTTCGCCTTCAGTCGGGCGCCGAACCTTCAGAACAACTGCGGCATCGGCGAGCGTTTCTTTCGCGGACGAGGCGATATGGGCGCCCGCAGCGGTAAATTCCGCATCCGGAATGCCCGAATTCCTGCCCGCGCCGGCCTCAACCGAGACTGTGGCACCGAGTCCGATAAGTTTCTTGATGGTTTCCGGTGTGGCTGCCACTCGGGTTTCGAGGGCGGCGGTTTCGGAAATCACGGCGATTTTCATGGCAATCCCTGTCTGTCTCGATCGATCCGGTGGATGAAGACTGCCTGAGGCAAACGGCTCAAGACGCCAATTGGGTCAGATCAGGGTGAGCGCCATCACCACCAAAAGAGCCGTGACGGCAATCGTGCTCCATTTTACGAAGACGATGAAGCGACCATAGGTGCGCTCATGTTCATTATAATCCATTCCGGACGCGGCGGGATCGTTGATGGCCATGAAAAACCTCATTTTTCTAGGATTGAACGCTTTCCTGATCCTTTATCTCATCACGTGCGCCCAATCAATGTAAGCGTGAGCAAAAGCTTTTTGTTGGAACTGCATGACAGACCATGCTCGTCATGCGAGGAAACATAAGTGAGCCAAGGAGCTTCTAACTCATGCGCCTTCTCTTTCTCGGCGATATTGTGGGCCGATCAGGACGAAATGCCGTTCTTGACGCGCTTCCCGGATTGCGCCGCCGGTGGGATCTCGATTGCGTGGTGATCAATGGCGAGAATGCTGCCGGCGGCTTTGGCATCACTGAGGCGATCTGCAACGATCTTCTCGACGCCGGCGCCGACGCAATTACGCTCGGAAACCATTCTTTTGATCAGCGCGAGGCGCTGGTTTTTATCGAACGCCAGCCAAAATTGTTGCGTCCGATCAATTATCCCGCAATAACGCCCGGACGGGGCGCCACGATGATCGAAACCGAGTCCGGCGCCCGTGTTCTCGTCGTAAACGCCATGGCGCGGCTATATATGGACGCACTTGATGATCCTTTTGCGGCAGTCGATCGGGTGGTGACGGAAGCACCTTTAGGCCAGATGTCGGACGCGATTTTGGTCGACTTCCATGGCGAGGCCACGAGTGAGAAACAGGCCATGGGCCGTTATCTTGATGGCCGGGTATCACTTGTTGTTGGCACCCACACCCATGTGCCGACATCCGATTACCGGATTTTGCCGGGCGGTACAGGCTATATGTCGGATGCGGGGATGTGCGGCGATTATGACTCCATTCTCGGGATGGCGCATGAGGAGGCCGTGCGTCGCTTCGTTGAAAAAACACCGGGCGCACGGCTTGAGGCCGCCGATGGCGAAGGCACGCTTTCAGGTGTTGCAATCGAGACCGATGATGAAACGGGCCTTACGGTTGAGATCGCGCCGGTACGGATCGGGCCAGGGCTCGCTCCCGCGCTGCCCGACTTTTGGGAAGCGTGATCTTTTCCCGTAAGTCTTTTCTTTCCAAAGGCAGAGTTCTATAAGCGCGCCGGATTTCTGTGATGGATCGAAAGCGATCCTTAACGAGCAATTGGTGACTCATGGCCGGGCATTCCCAGTTTAAAAATATCATGCATCGCAAGGGCAAGCAGGATGCGATGCGTTCGAAAATGTTTTCGAAGCTGGCGCGTGAAATTACGGTCTCAGCGAAAATGGGTCTTCCAGATCCCAATATGAATTCGCGTCTACGCGCAGCGATTCAAGCTGCGCGTGCCGAGAATATGCCAAAGGATAATATTGAACGCGCGATCAAAAAAGCGCTTGGCGGTGACTCCGAGAATTACGAAGAAATCCGTTATGAAGGCTATGCGCCGGGCGGTGTCGCTGTCGTAATCGAAGCTTTGACCGATAATCGCAACCGCACAGCCTCCGAAGTGCGTTCTTATTTTACAAAAGCAGGCGGCTCGCTCGCGGAAACAGGTGCAGTCTCATTCATGTTTGATCGCGTGGGCGTTGTTGAATTCGATATCAAAGTCGCGGGCGAAGATCAAATGATGGAAGCAGCGATTGAAGCAGGTGCCGATGATGTTGCTTCATCTGAAGATGGATATGAGATTGTCACCGCAATGGAATCTTTGCGTGATGTCGCAAAGGCTTTGGAAGACAAATTTGGTGAACCGCGCAAAGCCGGCCTTGTGTGGCAGCCGCAAAACATGATTGCGGTTGATGATGAGGCGGGCGAAAAAATTATGAAACTGCTTGACACATTGGAAGAAAATGACGATGTGCAGCGTGTGTTTTCAAATGCCGAATTTTCCGATGCTTTGATCGCCAAGCTTGGCGGATAAAATGGTGTTACGCATTCTCGGAATCGATCCTGGTCTTCGCAATATGGGCTGGGGATTGATTGCGCAGGAGGGATCAAAACTTTCATTTGTTGCATGTGGCACAATCAAATCGGACGAGAAGCAGGCGCTCTCGGTAAGATTGAAACAGCTTCATGATGGTTTGCGCGATATTGTTGCCGCATACACGCCCGATGAAGCCGCGGTTGAAGAAACTTTCGTCAACAAAGATGCGCGCGCGACTTTGAAGCTCGGTCAGGCACGAGGGATTGCCCTTCTGGTGCCGGCACTTGCAGGACTTTCCGTTGCTGAATATGCGCCCAATCTGATCAAGAAGACCATTGTTGGTACGGGTCACGCCGATAAGGATCAAATCCATATGATGGTGAAAGTGCTATTGCCGAAATCGGACGCAAAGACACCTGACGCCGCTGACGCGCTTGCGATTGCTTTGACCCACGCTCAACATCGCGGATTATCGCAGCGGCTGAAAGCGTGACAGGTTCATTATTTCTGTTGGTCCAAGTCCAAAAACTCACTTTTGAGACGTCCGAATCCCGGTATAGTTTGAGCTTCGCTTTTGGTCGGAGATCCTAAAATGTATCAACCGCCGCATTTTAATGAAGACAGTCCGCTTGCGATGCAGGGACTGATCCGCGCCTTTCCGCTTGGGCTCTTAATCACGCATAGTGAAAGCGGGATCATCGCCAATCCTATTCTCTTTATTCTTGATCCAGAAGCGGGCGAACATGACGTTCTTCGCTGCCATCTGGCGCGCGCCAACAATCAATGGAAAGAAATTGGTGAAGGTCTTGATGCCTTAATCGTTTTCCAGGGCGCGCAACATTACGTTCATCCGGGCTGGTACGAAACAAAGCGCGAGACCGGCAAAGTTGTGCCGACATGGAATTACGCGATGGTGCAAGTGAAGGGCCGCGCGCGTGTAATGGATTATGCCTCATGGCTCGCGCGGCAAATTCGCGATCTCACCGAAATGATGGAAGGCGCTTATCCAAAGTCTTGGGCTGTTGATGATGCCCCCGCGCCCTATATTGACGCGCAAATCCGTGGCATTGTCGGCATTGAAATCAATATCACGGCGATGATGGGTAAATGGAAAGTCAGTCAAAATCGCAATGAAGCGGATCGAGAGGGTGTCGTTGAAGGATTACGAGTGCTGCATGATGATGGAGCTGATGCGATGGCAGCGCTCGTTGCTGATCGACTGCGTACACAAGATCAGAAGGCGTCGCGATGATCGGTAAGCTCAAGGGCGTTGTTGATGGGATCGGCGAAGATCATGCACTTATTGATGTGCATGGTGTTGGTTATCTTGTACAAGCTTCATCTCGAACGCTGCAAGGTCTTCACAATGGTGAAGCCATAACCCTTTTTATCGAAACACATGTGCGCGAAGACGCAATCAGATTGTTTGGTTTTTTAACCGAACAAGAACGCGAATGGTTTCGTCTCTTACAAACGGTTCAAGGCGTTGGTTCAAAAGTCGCCCTTGCGATTCTTTCTATTCTTTCAGGCGGAGAGATTGCAACGGCCATCGGTACGCAAGATAAAGCGATGATTGGACGTGCGCCGGGCGTAGGACCAAAACTCGCGCAACGGATCGTTACTGAACTCAAAGATAAATCTCCGACTTTGACGGCAATTGATTTGGGTCTTTCCATGCTTGCAACATCAGTTGCTGAACGCGCGGCACCGAAGCCGGTTGCCGATGCCATCTCAGCGCTTGCCAATCTTGGATATCCGCAAGCCTTCGCCATGAGTGCGATTGCTGCGGCGGCAAAAGCTTTAGGTGATGGTGCTGAAACATCAGCGCTTATTCGCCAAGGCTTGAAGGAGTTAGCAAAGTGACGCGTCCCAGCCTGATGACATCTGAAAAGCGCGAAGATGATCTTGATACGTCTCTGCGTCCTTTAGTGCTTGATGATTTCACCGGCCAAGCAGCCGCGCGCGCGAATTTGAAAGTGTTTATTGAAGCGGCAAAAGCGCGTAAAGACACGTTAGATCATGTGCTTTTCGTTGGTCCACCCGGTTTGGGCAAAACGACACTCGCACAAATTGTCGCGCGTGAACTCGGCGCTAATTTTCGCTCGACATCCGGTCCTGTCATCGCAAAAGCTGGCGATCTTGCGGCGCAGCTTACCAATCTTGAAGAGCGCGATGTTCTTTTCATCGATGAAATTCATCGCCTCAATCCATCGGTAGAAGAAATTCTCTATCCCGCGATGGAAGATTTCCAACTAGATTTAATCATCGGTGAGGGAGCTGCCGCGCGTTCCGTTAAAATTGACTTGGCGAAATTTACACTTGTCGGTGCCACTACACGCGCGGGTCTTTTAACAACGCCTTTGCGCGATCGCTTTGGTATTCCAATCCGCTTGAATTTTTATACCGTTGATGAACTTGATTTGATTGTCAGACGCGGTGCGCGTGTCTTGGGCGTGCCTATGACGGATGATGGTGCAAATGAAATTGCACGCCGTGCCCGCGGTACGCCACGCATAGCTGGCCGTTTGTTACGACGCGTACGTGACTTTGCTATCGTAGATGGTGTTGCAGCAGTGACGCGTGAAGTTGCCGATAAAGCGCTGCGCATGCTTGATGTCGACGCGATTGGTCTGGATATTATGGATCAACGTTATCTCAATCTTGTCGCCACAAGTTTTGGTGGTGGTCCGGTGGGTATCGAAACGATCGCCGCTGCTTTGTCTGAACCGCGTGATGCGATCGAAGACATTATCGAGCCCTATCTTATTCAGCAGGGCTTTTTACAACGAACGCCGCGTGGACGTGTTTTGACTGCACCGGCCTTCAAACATCTTGGCCTTGTGGAGCCGAAACGCGAATTGCCACAATTTGGTTTGTTTACGGATGAGGAATGAGAAGATGGGAATAAATAAATCCCATCATCTCGAGATCCGTGTTTATTATGAAGACACGGATTTTTCGGGCGTTGTCTATCATGCCTCCTATCTTCGTTTTTTGGAACGCGGCCGCACGGAAACATTGCGCGATCATGGTATTGATCAAGCGGCTTTATATGGTGATGGCGGTTCGGGAGCTTTGTCTTTCGCCTTGCGTCACATGGCGATTGATTGGCTAAAGCCTGCGAGGATGGATGATGTCGTCATCGTTGAAACGCGGATCGGTGAGATCAAAGGCGCTTCGCTCACGCTTCATCAACGTATTCTCAGAGGTGAGGACATCTTGATGACGGCCGAGGTCTTGGTGGCTTTGGTCGCTGATGGCAAGCCGGCTCGTATGCCCCCGTCTCTCCGCGCCAAGCTTCAGCCGACTGACGACTTTTAGCCTCATCGTAACACTCCGTTAACATTGATGATGTCTGAACAGATTTGATTGAAGCAGATCTGTCTGGCGATGGGGGCTTGGCCCTTGTTTTGCCGGATTTGAGCGGCATGGCCGACGGCTCTGATAGAGGCGGCCCATGAGGACAGGACATCGCGCATGGAATCGACAGAAATCATTGCTAATGGTGTTGCAGCGGCAACAAGCGACATCACGCTCTGGAGCATGTTCTGGCAGGCGGCCTTTGTTGTTAAGCTTGTGATGCTCGGACTCGTGGCTGCATCCGTATGGTGCTGGGGCATCATCATCGACAAATCCTTGCTTTACGCGCGCACTCAATCGGCAATGGATCGGTTTGAGGATGTGTTTTGGTCAGGTCGCTCGCTTGATGAGCTTTATGACTCCCTCAAAGATACAAATACGAATGATATGGCCGCTGTCTTCATGGCAGCGATGGGCGAATGGAAACGGTCTCTACAGGCCAATGCGGCGTCATTCATGAATCTTACTCAACGCATAGACAAAGTTCTCGATGTCACGATCCAGCGTGAAGTTGGACGGCTTGAGTCAAAGCTTCTTGTGCTTGCAACGATTGGCGCGGCCTCACCCTTTATCGGTTTATTCGGAACCGTATGGGGGATTATGACGGCATTCCGCGGCATTGCGGCTTCGAAAAATACATCGCTGGCCGTTGTTGCCCCGGGTATTGCAGAAGCGCTTTTTGCTACAGCGATTGGTCTTTTCGCTGCGGTCCCTGCCGTTATCGCTTATAACTGGTTGCAATCGCGCGCGGCGAAGCAGCAGGCTCGACTCGAAGCTTTTGCTGATGAGTTCTCGGCCATTCTTTCACGCCATGTCGATCAGCGGATCGGTGGCTGAGGAAAGGACCTATCCATGGCGATGGCAACAGCAGGCGCAGGAGGCGGAGGCGGTCGCAGACGACGTGGCGGTCGTCGGCATCGGCCGATGGCGGATATCAATATGACACCCTTCATCGATGTAATGTTGGTGCTTCTCATTATTTTCATGGTCGCTGCACCAATGTTGACCATTGGGGTGCCGCTTGATTTGCCACAGACAGGCGCCCAAGCGCTCAACGTCGATAAACAGCCGCTTATCGTGTCGCTGAAAGCCGATGGCAAACTTTATTTGATGGATACCGAGACAAACATCAGCGAGCTTGTGCCGAAGCTGCAAGCCATTGCCAAGACTGGACCAGAAGAGCGAATTTTCGTACGCGGCGATAAATCAATTTCCTATGGCAAGTTTGCTGAAGTGATGGCCGCGCTCACCGCTGCAGGATATAAAAAAGTCGCGCTCGTTAACGAACCCCTGCAATCGAAATGACGGAAGGCTGAAGGTGAAGATCAAATGGTCCGAACCTGGAATTCCGCTCTCCGCCGCGATCCACGCGGCGCTTTTGCTTGCGACATTGATCGCTTTCACATCGGCCCCCAATTTCGAAGAGCAGCCTGAATCGATTGCCGTCGATATGATCACAACGGATGAACTCATCGCGCTCACAAAGGGTGACAAGATGGCGAAGGTCGTAAAGCCCGATGCGAAGATCAAAGTCGATAAGCAATCGGATCAACCGGCACCAAAGCCGGATTCAGGCGAAGCGAAAAAAGATATTCCGACACCGGCCGCCAAACCTCCCGAGCCTCCACCAGAACCGAAGGCCGAAGCAAAGCCGCAAACTCCCCCGCCGCCGCCTGACGTGAAGCCGCAACCTGTGCCCGAAGAGCCAAAGCCTGAGGGGTTAAAGCAAGCGCCGCCGCCAAAGCCCGAACCTCCCAAGCCGCAGCCGCCCAAATTTGAACCCGATCAATTGGCAAAGCTTCTTGATCAGCAAAAGAAGACGCAGCCACCGAAACCCTCGGACGCAACGAAAAAGCCTGAGCAGACTTTTGATCCCAATGCGCTTGAGAAGTTACTGCAGTCGAAAGAAACGCCACAAAAAATGGCTTCAACCGGTACAGAACTTTCAAAAACATCAACTGTGGGAACCGCCACCGGCACTGCGTCCAAGCTCACTTTGAGCCAGCGGGATCAATTGGCAGGCCTGTTAAAGGATCAAATCGCAAAATGTTGGAGCCCGCCCGCGTGGGTTACCGGCGCGGATAACCTGCGTCCCACCATAAGAATTGGTTTGCGGGAGGACGGTTCGCTTGACGGTTTGCCCGCGGCTGCCGATACCTCCTCTGATCCAGCCATGAAAGCGATGGAGGAAAGCGCGATCCGCGCGATCCGCCAATGCGCGCCGTTTAACATTCCGCCGCAATTCAAATCCTATTATGCGGATTGGAAAAGTCTCGCGGTAACATTCGATATGAAGGCCATGTTGTAGCGATGATCATGGTCACGAAAAACATTTCAAAGAACACTTGTTTCAAGGAAAAGTCTCTCATGCATTTTGCCAAATTCATCTTTGCTCTCGGTCTTATTGGCTTGGCTTCGTTTATTGTGCGCGGCGCGCATGCGGAATTATCGATTACGATCGATAAAGGTAATTTTCAGCCGATGCCGATTGCGATTGCTGATTTTACCGGGGTAGATCCCGATGTTGCTGTTCAAATGAGCGACATCATTCGTAACAACCTGAAGCGATCAGGTGTTTTTAATCCGATTGATAAAGCAGCCTTTATTGAAAAAAATATCAATTTCGATGCCGCACCGAATTTTGCGTCATGGAAAGCGATTAGTGTACAGGCCCTTGTCACAGGTCGCGTCACGAAAGACGCATCAGGGAAACTAAAAACTGAATTCCGCCTTTGGGATATTCTCGCCGGTCAACAATTGACCGGTCAACAATTTGTGACAGACGCAGCTCTCAATCGTCGCGTCTCGCATATCATTTCCGATCTTGTGTATTCACGCATCACCGGGGAAAAGGGCTTTTTTGATACACGTGTAGTTTTCGTTGACGAGACGGGAACAAAAGACAAGCGCGTGAAGCGTCTTGTGATTATGGATCAAGACGGCGCCAATGCGCGTTATTTGACAGACGGCAAAGAACTTGTTGTCACGCCGCGCTTTTCACCTACAACGCAAGAAGTTGCCTATATGGCTTTTGGTGATGGAGATCCCAAGGTTTATATTATGAATACGGAAACGCGGCAGCGTGAAGTGGTCGGTGACTTTCCAGGAATGACTTTTGCACCACGTTTCTCGCCTGATGGCCAAAAAGTTGTCATGAGCCTCGCTAAAGGTTTAGCCTCAAATATCTATGTAATGGATTTGCGTTCACGGTCGACGACAAGACTGACCGATACCAATGCCATTGATACGTCGCCTTCCTATTCGCCTGATGGTTCGCAAATTGTTTTTGAATCTGATCGCGGTGGTTCGCAACAAATCTATATCATGTCGTCATCAGGAGGTGCTGCGAAGCGTTTATCCTTCGGTGAAGGCGCGCGTTATTCAACGCCAGTATGGTCACCCAAGGGCGATTATATTGCGTTCACTCGGCAAAAGGGTGGTCAATTTGCCATTGGCATTATGAAGCCTGATGGATTGGGTGAACGTATTCTTACCGAAGGGTTTCATAACGAAGGCCCTACATGGGCACCGAATGGTCGTTATTTGATGTTCTTCCGTGATCAGCCGGGGGCCTCAGGTGCGCGTATTTATATGGTTGATACAACGGGCCGCGTAGACAATACTGTGCCCACGCAAAATTTCAGTTCAGATCCCGCCTGGTCACCTTTGTTGAAATAAAGACACGATGACACGCCGACTGATTTCCACCGGTTCACCTTTTGAAAAAGCCTTTGGCTATTCACGCGCCGTGGTTGATGGCGATCTCGTATTTATTTCCGGCACAACGGGATATGATTACAAGACGATGATCATGCCTGATGATCCGGCAGAGCAAACGCGCAATATTTTCAAAACGGTCCAGGCTGTTTTGAAAGAAGCGGGTTCATCGATGCAGCAGATTTTGCGCGCACAATATTTCGTGACAGATCGCAGCTATTGCGAGCCTGTGCTTGCTGTGTGTGGCGAAGTGCTCGGTGATATTCGGCCAGCGGGGGCGGTTTATATCGTCGCCGGATTGCTGCGCCCCGAGATAAAGGTCGAAATCGAGATCACGGCGCGGATATAATTTTTGCTTTGAAACAAAAAACCCACCGGATTTCTCTAGCGGGTTTTATATTTTGCATAATCGTTTTGATTACGCTGCGAGCTGACGCAGCACGTAATGCAAGATACCGCCGTTCTTGAAATACTCGACTTCGTCGAGCGTATCGATGCGGCAGATCACGGGAACCTTCGTCACTTTGCTTTGTGTATCGGTGATGACGAGTTCCATTTTCTGGCGTGGCTTCACTGATGTAAGTCCCGGAATTGAGACGGTCTCGTCACCTTTGAGACCAAGTGTTTTCCAGCTCGTGCCTTCTTCAAAGACGAATGGCACAACGCCCATGCCAACAAGATTTGAGCGATGGATACGCTCGAAGCTCTGCGCCACAACCGCGCGCACGCCTAAGAGGTTGGTGCCCTTGGCTGCCCAATCGCGTGAAGAGCCATTGCCATATTCGACACCGGCAAACACAACAAGCGGCGTGTCTTCTTTTTCATATTGCATCGCGGCGTCATAGATCGATTGTCGCGTGCCCGACGGATAGTGGACCGTCAATCCGCCTTCCGGCGTTGAACCATCGGCCTCTTTCACCATGAAGTTCTTGATACGGATATTGGCGAATGTGCCGCGCATCATGACTTCGTGATTACCACGCCGTGTGCCATATTGATTGAAATCGGCGGGATCCACCTTATTGGCGAAAAGATATTTACCCGCCGGCGATGCTGCTTTGATCGAGCCTGCAGGCGAAATGTGATCGGTTGTGATCTTATCGCCGAAGAGACCGAGAATGCGTGCATTCGCAATATCGGTAACAGGCTTTGCGGCCTTGGTGATGCCCGTAAAATAGGGTGGATTCTGCAGATAAGTGGATGCGCTTTCCCAAGCATAGGTTTGGCTTGTTGGTGCTTTCACTTTACGCCAATTCACATCACCACGGAACACATCGGCATATTTTTCCTTGAAGATTTTCTTTGTCACATTTTTCGCAATGAAACTTTCGATTTCTTTATTTGTCGGCCAAATGTCTTTCACATAAACGGGTTTGCCCTTTTTATCTGTGCCGATTGGTTCATTCGTGAGATCAATCTGAACCGAACCCGCGAGCGCATAGGCGACAACAAGCGGCGGTGAAGCGAGATAATTCGCTTGAACGTCGGGTGACACGCGGCCTTCGAAATTGCGATTGCCTGAAATCACCGCAGCGGCAACAACACCATTGTCGTTGATCGCTTTCGAAATCTCTGTCGGCAGCGGTCCTGAATTACCGATGCAGGTCGTACATCCAAAGCCGACAAGATTAAAGCCAAGCTTGTCGAGGTCTTTCTGCAATCCCGCTTTCGCAAGATATTCCGCAACCACTTGTGAACCGGGTGCGAGCGAGGTTTTCACCCAAGGCTTCACAGTGATGCCTTTTGCAACCGCATTGCGCGCCAGAAGACCAGCGCCAATCAGAACCGAAGGGTTCGACGTGTTTGTGCAAGAGGTGATTGCGGCGATCATAACATCGCCGTGACCGATGTCGAAATTCTTGCCTTCAACTTTGTAGCGTGCGGACAGCGTTTCGGCCTTTTTATATTCCGCTTCCATCGCGGCGATGAAACCGGTCTTCGCATCGGTCAAAGCCACGCGACCTTCAGGACGCTTCGGACCTGCGAGCGACGGTGTTACCGAGCCAAGATCAAGTTCAAGCGTATCGGTGAATACCGGATTGGGTGATGTCTTTTTGCGGAAGAGACCCTGCGCTTTCGCATATTTTTCAACAAGCGCGATGCGTGCCGATTTACGGCTTGTCATGGTGAGATAATTTAACGTCTCGCCATCGACAGGGAAGAAGCCGCAGGTTGCGCCATATTCAGGTGCCATATTTGCAATGGTTGCGCGATCGGCAAGTGTCATCGCGTTCAACCCGTCGCCATAAAATTCGACGAATTTATTGACGACGCCTTTTTTGCGCAGCATCTGCGTGACGGTTAGCACAAGATCAGTCGCCGTGATGCCTTCTTTGAGCTTGCCTGTGAGCTTGAAACCAATCACTTTCGGCAACAACATGGATTGCGGTTGACCGAGCATTGCGGCTTCAGCCTCGATACCACCAACGCCCCAGCCCAGTACACCCAAACCATTCACCATGGTTGTGTGTGAGTCTGTGCCAACAAGCGTGTCGGGATAAGCAAGTTCAACGGTCTGAGTGCCTGTGCGCTTTTTGATTTTTTCTTTTTTGGTCCATACAGTCTGCGCAAGATATTCAAGATTGACCTGATGGCAGATGCCAGTATCAGGCGGCACGACAGAGAAATTCTCAAACGCCTGCTGACCCCATTTCAAAAAGCGATAGCGTTCGCCATTGCGTTGATATTCGAGATCGACATTTTTCTTGAAGGCTTTTGCGGAACCGAATTCATCGACAATCACCGAGTGATCGATCACGAGATCAACGGGAACGAGCGGATTGATTTTTTTCGGATCACCGCCGAGTGTTTTCATTGCATCGCGCATCGCTGCTAAATCGACAACCGCTGGCACGCCGGTGAAATCCTGCATCAGCACGCGCGCGGGACGAAAGGCGATTTCGAGTTCTTTCTTACCCTTTGTTTTCAACCAGCCAACAGCGGCCATGATGTCGGCTTTTGTCACCGAGCGACCATCTTCAAAGCGAAGCAAATTTTCGATCAGCACTTTCAGCGAGAAGGGCAATTTTGAAAGGCCTTTGAGGCCGTTCTTCTCAGCGGCAGCGAGCGAATAATAATGATAGGTCTTGCCGCCCACTTTCATGGATTTACGGCATTTGAAACTGTCGAGCGATGACATCGCAGATCTCCCATCGGGGTTTGAATTGATCTCGACCGGTATAAACCGATCGGGTTGACGCCGCCCCGGGAGTGCCCGGGCCCCCTGCATCGTTCAAAGACGTTGCACCGGCGTGACGGCCTTATAGAAAATTTCGCGCGAACGGGCTACATGGACTTAAGGCGAGGCGGTTAAAATCTTCGCGTTTTTTGATGGGTGTCGCACGCGTATGAAGCTTTCAGTTTCTGGCCTTGCCGTTATTCGCTCAGGCCGATCAGTTATTTCCCATCTCGGTTTCACTGTGAATGCCGGTGAAGCCCTCGCGCTCACGGGCCCGAATGGTTCGGGCAAATCGACACTTTTGCGCGTTCTTGCAGGCCTTCTTCCAACAAGCGCCGGGACGATTGAATGGAGTGGCGGGCAAGAGGATGCGCCTCTTTCTGAGGAAGCTCATTATCTTGGTCATCGTGATGCATTGAAACCGTCGCTCACGCCGCTTGAGCTTTTGACTTTCTGGCGATCGCTTTTGGGGCGTGCGGCAACAGATCCTTTGACCGCTTTAGAGCGCGTGGGCTTAGGTCATGCCGCGTATTTGCCATCCGCCTATTTGTCCGCAGGTCAACGCCGCCGTCTTTCACTCGCGCGTCTTTTGGTGGCGCGTCGTCCTTTGTGGTTACTTGATGAACCGACCGCAGCGCTC
>VGCJ01000023.1 GCA_016870035.1 Alphaproteobacteria bacterium | reverse complement strand
GAAGCGGCTTCACATCGTCAAAAAATCCAAGCGCTGAAATCAGAGCAGCACCAGCCGCCAGAGCTGCGAGAATTGTGCGATCAATTCCAGCAAGAAAAGGAGTGAAAATAACCGCCACCGCAAAGACACCAACAATAGCAACCGTCATCGGAATACCAGCGCCTTGTGGCGTGGGAACCTTATGGCTGGAACGAACATTTACAGACGCGAGCGCATGACGGCGTAAAAAAGGCATCATCACGGGGATCACAAAAAATGTGAAAACGGCGGCTGCGAAGGCAGCGCCTATCGCGAAGAGAAACCCGGCCTCAATCATCGAAAATAACTTCCGAAACGAAGGCGCACCCGATCAAAAAAGTGCACCAGACCAACAACCCGAATCACGCCCCGCGTAAAGGACGCTAAGACCGGCTAACAGGCAGCTACGCGATGATCGCAACGGAAGCCCCCGCGTCACTCTCCCCCTGCCCTTAAACGGACAGGTCCTGTGCGTGGCGAGAGAGACGGGACTTGAACCCGCGACCTTCGGCGTGACAGGCCGACGCTCTAACCAACTGAGCTACTCCCCCAATACGGCGCTCCGTTTGACGGTAGCCGACGCCTTACGAGAGCAGTTATGGCCTGTCAAGCCGCACGATATGCAACCCGATAATTAGCGTCTAACGAGATCGTCATGAACGCAGTATTAATGCTGAATTGTGACAGTTTTTTTACCGCTAAGCGCAAGAAGCACATTCAAAATCACGGCAACATCAATAAACTCTTGCAAAACCGCTCTTTAAACCGGTTGCAAATAGCCCAAAGCGGCGAAAATCATGCCCAACGCCGATAGTCCCAGGCCTGCATAGACACTTTGCCGCGCAATCAAAAATGAACGCCGCGCAATCAAAATCGCTTCCGGCAAAGCATCGAGCCGATCAACAAGCAAAATGATATCGGCGGCTTCAGCGGGTGCGCCCGCGCCCCGAACCCCCATGGCGATGCCGACATCGGCGGCGGCCAGTGCAGGCGTATCATTCACGCCATACCCCACCATGGCGGTGAATGCCCGTTTTTTCTCATGGATCACGGCCTCGACTTTGCCAGCAGGGGTCGCCTCCGCGATCACCTGATCAATCAGCTGGATTGCTTCGCTCCCGCTCGCAATGACAATGCTTAATCGTGCTTCGTAACGCTCGCCGAGCGAAGGCTGGTGGGCGATGACGGACTCGAACCGCCGACATTCTCGGTGTAAGCGAGACGCTCTACCAACTGAGCTAATCGCCCTCTTTTCTCGAGGAAGCGCCCTCTTAGCCGACTGGGGCCGCGAGGTCAAAGGGCTTTAGGGCTGAGGTCTTAGTAAGACCTTCCCCTCGTTTTTACCCGTCATTCACCGCCGCCCTAAACGCTGCCGCGGGTTTGAATTTCGGTGTCAACGAAGCTTTGGTTTTGATTTCCTCGCCGGTGCGGGGATTACGCGCGACGCCCGCCTCGCGATGCGCGGTCAGGAAGGTGCCGAAACCCACAAGCCGCACCTCCTCGCCATTTTGAAGCACCGCCGTGACATGATCGAGAAAGGCATCAAGCGCTGCGCCCGCTTCCGCTTTTGTGAGATTGGCACTTTCCGCCATCGCCGCCACAAGCTTGATCTTATTCATCACGCATACTCCACACACGCACTCGAATCGAAACTGAATTTCACGCGATGGTCATCAACTCGGCGCGAAGATGCAAGCACATAATCAATGCGCGTGAACATTGCGCGTGATCTCGCGCGCATAAAAAAGGGCCGCACGAGGCGGCCCTTGATGTCACTCACAGTGCAGCGCGTTTTAATGCGCCACCATGCCCGCGCGATCTTCATCAGAAGTGACGGGCGCTTTCGCATCCACCTCTTCCTTCCATTCAATCGGCGTTGGTTGACGCACAAGCGCGTGTTTGATCACTTCATCCATACGCGAGACCGGCACAATCTCCATGCCGCTCTTCACAATGTCCGGAATATCGGCGAGGTCTTTCGCGTTCTCTTCCGGGATGAGCACTTTCTTCACACCGCCACGCAAGGCCGCGAGAAGTTTTTCTTTCAAACCGCCAATCGGCAGCACGCGACCGCGCAAAGTCACTTCACCCGTCATCGCCACATCACGACGCACCGGAATGCCCGTGAGCATCGACACAATGGCTGTGGCCATGCCGATACCGGCAGAAGGACCATCTTTCGGCGTTGCGCCTTCCGGTACGTGGACGTGAATGTCGCGCTTGTCGAACAAAGGCGGTTCGATGCCGAAATCCACAGCGCGCGAGCGGACATACGAGGCCGCCGCCGAGATCGATTCCTTCATCACGTCTTTCAGATTACCTGTGACCGTCATGCGGCCCTTGCCCGGCATCATCACGCCTTCAATAGTCAGCAATTCGCCGCCCACTTCCGTCCACGCAAGACCGGTTACAAGACCTACTTGATCTTCGGCTTCCGTTTCACCGAAGCGATATTTTGGCACGCCGAGATAATCGGGAATCTTGTCGGCTTTGACTGTGACGGCTTTGATCTTGCCACCCGCCATGATGATTTCTTTGACCGCTTTACGCGCGAGATTTGAAATCTCACGGGTGAGATTGCGCACACCCGCTTCACGCGTGTAGCGACGGATCACCATCATCACCGCGTCATCATCAATCATCCATTCCTTATCGGTGAGTCCGTGTTTCGTACGAGCCTCCGGAATGAGATGGCGTTTCGCAATTTCAAGCTTCTCATCTTCCGTGTAACCGGCAATGCGGATCACTTCCATACGATCAAGAAGAGCGGGTGGAATGTTAAGCGTATTCGCCGTCGTCACAAACATGATGTTCGACAAATCATAATCAACTTCGAGATAGTGATCATTGAAAGTCGAGTTCTGTTCGGGGTCCAACACTTCGAGCAAAGCGGATGATGGATCACCACGGAAATCCATGCCGAGCTTGTCGATCTCGTCGAGCAAGAACAACGGGTTCTGCGTCTTTGTTTTCTTCAAAGACTGAATGATCTTGCCGGGCATCGAGCCGATATAAGTACGGCGATGGCCGCGGATTTCCGCTTCATCGCGCACACCACCCAAAGACATGCGCAGAAATTCACGACCTGTGGCTTTTGCAATGGATTTGCCCAGCGAGGTTTTACCCACACCCGGAGGACCCACCAAACACAGAATCGGACCTGTAAGTTTGTTCTGGCGTTGTTGAACCGCCAAATATTCGATAATGCGTTCTTTGACCTTATCGAGTCCGTAATGATCGGAATCGAGAATGCCTTGCGCCGCCGGCAAATCCTTCTTGATCTTCGAGCGACGGCCCCAAGGCAGCGACAACATCCAATCAAGATAATTACGAATGACAGTGGCTTCCGCCGACATCGGCGACATCTGACGAAGCTTCTTCAACTCAGCGAGCGATTTGTCGCGCGCTTCTTTGGAAAGCTTTGTCTTCTTGATGCGATCTTCGAGTTCGCCGAGTTCGTCTTTGCCTTCTTCGTCACCGAGCTCTTTCTGAATCGCCTTCATCTGTTCATTCAAATAATATTCGCGTTGCGTCTTTTCCATCTGACGCTTCACGCGTGAACGAATACGCTTCTCGACTTGCAACACGGAGATTTCACTCTCCATGAAGCCGAGAATACGTTCAAGACGTTTTACAACATCGGTTGTTTCAAGCACGTCTTGCTTGTCGGAAATTTTAACAGCGAGATGCGAGGCAACAGTATCCGCGAGCTTTGCATAATCTTCGATCTGCGTGACAGCGGCGACGACTTCCGGTGAAATCTTTTTATTAAGTTTCACATAGCCTTCGAATTCGGTGACGACAGAGCGCGCCAAGGCTTCCGCTTCGATCTGGCTTGAAATCAGATCAGGCACCGCAATCGCGTCCGCCTGCATGAAGCTTTCACTGGTGATGAAGCTTTCGGCTTTCGCGCGGCTTACGCCTTCAACCAAAACCTTCACAGTGCCATCGGGCAATTTCAAAAGCTGCAAAACGGTGGCAAGCGTGCCGACGGAATGAATCGCATCAATTGCCGGATCATCATCGCCCGCATTTTTCTGTGTAGCGAGCAGAATGAGTTTCTCAGTCTTGACGACATCTTCAAGCGCTTTGATCGATTTCTCGCGGCCAACAAAAAGCGGCACAATCATATGCGGGAAGACGACGATGTCACGGAGAGGTAGCACGGGATAGATGGCCCGGCTTCCGGCTTCAACATTCGTGCGCGGCTTCGACTGAGGCATGACTTTTAGTCCTTCTGATCACGGACCCGGAACCCAGAAGCGGCGATCCGGCGTCCCGCAAAACTTTAGAGGTTTTGCGCGCGGCCCCCCAATAGGACGATTCCCTTCGAATGGGCAAAGACCGACCCCCCATAAATGGAGAAGGGCAGCTCCGGTTTCAAGCCGGAACAGCCCCTAATCCATACAGAGCTTGCAGATCAGTTACGCGCTTGAAGCGGTCTCAGCCACTTTGTCCGAATAGATATAGAGCGGACGCGCTTTGCCATCGATGACTTCCGGCCCGATCACAACCTGCTCGCAACCGTCAAGGCTCGGCAGATCATACATGGTCTCGAGCAAGATACCTTCCATGATGGAACGCAAACCACGCGCACCGGTCTTGCGTTCAATCGCTTTCTTCGCAATGGCCGACACGGCTTCTTCAGAGAATGTGAGCTCCACATCTTCCATCTCGAACATGCGTTGATATTGCTTGACGAGTGCGTTTTTAGGCTCGGTCAAAATGCGCTTCAATGCCGGTTCATCAAGATCTTCAAGCGTCGCGATCACAGGCAGACGACCGACGAATTCCGGGATCAAACCGAATTTCAACAAATCTTCCGGTTCAGTTTCACGGAAGATCGCGCCGGTACGACGATCATCGGGCGATTCAACCTTCGCACCAAAGCCAATCGATGTGCCCTTGCCACGTTGCGAGATGATTTTCTCAAGGCCCGCGAAGGCACCGCCACAAATGAAAAGAATATTCGTCGTATCCACTTGCAAGAATTCTTGCTGCGGATGTTTGCGACCACCCTGCGGCGGAACTGACGCCACAGTGCCTTCCATGATTTTGAGCAAAGCCTGCTGCACACCTTCACCCGACACGTCGCGCGTGATCGAAGGATTATCAGACTTGCGGCTGATCTTATCGATTTCGTCGATATAAACGATGCCGCGTTGTGCGCGATCAACATTGTAATCAGACGCTTGCAGCAATTTCAAAATGATGTTCTCGACATCTTCACCGACATAACCCGCTTCAGTGAGCGTCGTCGCATCGGCCATCGTGAAAGGCACATCGAGAATGCGTGCGAGCGTTTGCGCAAGAAGCGTCTTGCCTGAGCCAGTCGGGCCCACCAGCAAGATGTTCGATTTTGCAAGCTCGACGTCATTATGTTTCGTTGCGTGGTTCAAACGCTTGTAGTGATTGTGAACCGCAACGGAGAGAACCTTTTTCGCGTGTTCTTGACCGATGACGTAGTCATCGAGAACTTTGCGGATTTCTTTCGGCGTCGGCACACCATCGCGTGATTTCACGAGAGAGGATTTTGACTCCTCACGAATAATGTCCATGCAAAGCTCAACGCATTCATCACAGATGAAAACCGTTGGACCCGCAATGAGTTTGCGAACCTCATGTTGGCTCTTACCGCAAAAGGAGCAGTAAAGCGTGCTTTTCGAATCCGTGCTGCCAACCTTACTCATCGCCGTAATCTCCGCACCCAAACCGACCGGCCTAGCTCAACCTGAGCTCTTGAACCCGCAATGAAGAGACCGGACGATCGGACATCTCCCTATGCAATCACGTCCTTACGTATCGAGCAATAGCGCGGGAACCTAAACAAAACCCTTAAATCCAGAGGCTAAGGTTAATTCAGCCCCAACTCTTCGGATCTTGCAACCCCTAGGCCAAATAAAAAACCCTTATTCCTTAATGAGTTCGGGGTCGCGCGGACGTTTCTCCATGACCTTGTCAATGATACCGAACTCCTTGGCACCCTCAACCGTCATAAAATTGTCGCGCTCCAGAGCCTTCTCGATCGTGTCGTAATCCTGACCCGTATGGCTCACATAGATCTCATTGAGGCGCCTTTTGAGACCCTCGACCTCTTTGGCGTGGATCATGATATCAGTGACCTGACCTTGATAACCGCCAGAGGGTTGATGGACCATAATCCGGGCGTTTGGAAGCGCAAAGCGCATCTCTTTTGCCCCTGCTGCCAACAGAAGCGAGCCCATCGAGGCGGCTTGACCGACGCAGAGCGTCGTCACCGGCGGGCGGATGAACTGCATAGTATCGTAGATCGCGAGACCCGAGGTCACGACGCCGCCGGGCGAATTGATATAGAGCGAGATCTCCTTTTTGGGGTTCTCGGCTTCGAGAAACAGGAGCTGGGCAACCACAAGCGAGGCCATATTGTCCTCGACCGGACCCGTCACGAACACGATGCGCTCACGCAAAAGGCGGGAATAAATATCGAATGCCCGTTCGCCTCGGTTTGACTGCTCGACCACCATCGGGACAAGCTGGTTATAGGTATCAATCGGATCGCGCATTTGGGCCTTCGAACTTCTAGGGGGAACAAAATGAATACGACCCATGAATCGGATCGAGCATCCAAGATATAAAGACTTCCCCCGAAATAAAAAGGGCGAACGCTACGCGCCCGCCCCCATATTCGATTAAGGTGTTGAAAAGACTTAGTCTTTTTTTGCCTTCGCTTTTGACTTTGAGGTCTTCTTTTTCGTGCCTTCCTCGGCCTCATCATCCTTCATAAGTTCGTCGCGTGTGACCGTCTTCTCCGTCACTTTGACGCCGGTCAGGATGTGATCGACAACCTTTTCTTCAAAAAGCGGCGCACGGATTTCCGCGAGAGCCCGCGGATTTTGGCGATAGAAATCCCAGACCATCTTTTCTTGTCCGGGGAACTGGCGCGCACGATCCATCACGCCGCGCGAGATTTCCTCTTCCGTCACCTCGACCTTCGCCCCTTCACCGATTTCGGCGAGCACGAGACCCAAACGCACGCGACGCTTCGCGATGCCAAGATATTCCTCACGCGCTTCTTCTTCTGTTGTCTCTTCATCGGCAAATGTTTTACCGGACGATTGAAGATCCTGCATCACTTGCGCCCAAATGCCGTTGAACTCTTGCTCAACTAGTGCTGGGGGCAATTCGAAATCATACTGGCCATCAAGCGCGTCAAGCAAAGCGCGCTTTGTCTTACGACGAGCAATCAATTCATAATCGCGCGCGATGTTTGAACGGATCGCATCTTTCAATTTGCCGAGATCTTCGAAACCAAAATTTTCGGCGAATTCATTATCAATTTTGGCTTCACCGGGCGCTTCAATTTTCTTGATCACCGTATTGAAGGTCGCGGCTTTTCCCGCAAGATGCGCGGCTGAGTATTCAGCCGGGAATGTTGCGCTCACAATCACGGTGTCTCCCGAACCAACACCAATCAACTGATCTTCGAAACCGGGAATAAATAGGCCTGAACCAATAACCACCGGAATGTCATTGCCTGTGCCGCCTTCGAAAGGAACACCATCAATCATGCCAACGAAATCAATCGTGACACGATCGCCAGATTTTGATTTTTCACCTTCAGCGCGATCGGCAAAGGGACGCGATTGATCGGCCATACGCGTGATAGCTTCATCGACATCTTTTTCATCAACTGAGGTCACTTCACGCGTGAAAGCAATCGAAGAAAAATCCTTCACTTCGATCTTCGGAAGAATTTCAAGCTGAACCTTGTATTCAAGACCACCTTTGCCACTGATCGCCGCTTCAACCGCTTCCTGATTTTCAGGGAAAACGATTTTGGGTTCGAGCGCGAGCTTTATCGAATTGTCTTCGACAATCTTGCGGGTCGATTCATTGACGAGGTTTTGCACCACATCGGCCATCACCTGGCGGCCATAAACGCGGCGCAGATGTTCAACCGGCACTTTACCGGGGCGGAAGCCATTGATGCGGACCTTGTCCTTCATTGTAGCAAGCTCGGTTGTCAGCCTTGAGGCGAGATCTTCCGCCGGGAGCACGACGTTGTATTCGCGCTTCAAGCCTTCCGAGAGCGTGTTCGTTACCTGCATGATCTTCTTTTGCCTTCACTCAGATGCCGCGCGAGACTGCACGGAGAACCATGGAATTGGTGCGGGCGGAGGGACTCGAACCCCCACAACTTGCGTCACTGGAACCTAAACCCAGCGCGTCTACCAGTTCCGCCACGCCCGCTCATCCTCTCGAGATCGCGCCGGCGCGCGCCGCGCATATTCGTCAAGACCCGTCGGGACGCGGCTCTATAGCATGGTCGCGGAAAGACTCCAGTGTAAAAAGGCGGGAAAATCAATCTAAGGTCAAAAGACCTGCAATCACGGCTCGAAGGGCTTGAGGCAGATCATGCGCCAGAAGACCAGGCCCCACTTTGCGGCCCGCTTCCGCGTGGAGCCAGACGCCCGCGGCGGCGGCTTCAAACGCCCGATGCCCTTGAGCAAGTAACCCGCCAATCGCACCCGCAAGCACATCGCCGGATCCGGCCGTCGCCAGCCAAGGCGTACCATTCGTTGAGATGACCGCGCGCCCGTCAGGAGAGGCCACAACCGTGTCAGGACCTTTCAAAACCACAACGAGGCCCAAAAACTCCGCTGCTCTTCGTGCCCGCGACAGCCGATCTTTTAACTGAAGAATATCGTTTTGTTGATTGAAAAGACGTAAAAATTCGCCATCGTGCGGCGTAATGACCATTTCATGGGCTCTGGTCGCTCGAATATGCGCCGCAAGCTTAGCCGCCTCACCTTCAAAACTCGTCAGTGCATCGGCGTCGAGCACCGATGCACGACCCGAGACAAGTACTAGATCAACCTGTGAACGCGTAATCGCGCCGATGCCCGCCCCGGGCCCAAGCACCACCGCATTGCGGCGCGGATCATTAAGTAACCCGCCAAGCCCCTCTGCTCCATCTGCCCGCCGAACCATGATGTCGGTGAGGGCAGCGGCATTCACGGCAAGAGCGTCGGAGGGAGACGCCACCGTCACAAGCCCCGCACCGACCCGCGCAGCCGCTTGCGCCGCAAGACGCGCAGCTCCAGTGCTTTCGATTCCACCCGAGACGACAAGCAAATGACCGCGGCGGAATTTATGTCCTTCTTCCTCTGGGCGAGCCGGAATACTCGGCCAAACCCAAGGACCATTCACATAAAGCTTTGGCGCAATCGCCGAGATCGTCGCTTGGCTAATGCCGATGTCTTTGAGCGCGACCTGACCGCAAAGCCGACGCCCTGGATAAAGGAGATGGGCGGGTTTCGGGCACGCGAAGGTCACTGTTCTCATTGCGGGCGCTGCGAAGCCAAGAACCTGACCGGAATTCCCTCCTACGCCCGAAGGCATATCGACAGCCAGAACCGGAACACCAGACGCGGCCACTTTTTCGAGCGTTTCTCGCGCCTCGCCCTCAATCGGTCGATTTAGCCCCGCGCCAAAAAGCGCGTCGATGACGAGTTCGATGCCATCAAACGAAATTCCTGTGAGCGGGAGAATGGAGCCAGTCCAGCTCTCAGCCGCTAAAGCCGCATCTCCGCGCAGCGCTGTGCGTTGACCCAATAGCCCGATTGAAACCTGATAACCGCGCCCTGAAAGGCAACGCGCGGCAACAAACCCATCACCGCCATTGTTAACGGGCCCGCAAAGAATAAGGATAGACGCGCCTGATTTTACCATTTCACTGGCGCAATCAGCAACCGCGCGGCCAGCACGCTCCATGAGCACAATACCCGGCGTTCCTGCTGAAATTGTCAGCTGGTCGGCTTTTCTCATCTCTTCAATTGTGAGAATCTCGTTCATCGGAGCCTTTTTGGCCCATATCGGGCTCTTAAACCGCACTTTTGCATCCTGCCTCCAATTTCACAAAAGCGGATGCATATTGTAAATGCAATTGCACAAATTTTAGGCAAATAATGCAATTTTCACGATCAAAGTTGCGCAATTCTTAATGGCGTCTCCTAAGCGACAATGCTACATCCCGTTCAGATTTCGGGCCAGAATTTTGGCTCGAGGATCCATGTGCACACCGGATGCTTCAGATGAAAAAAATCGAGGCGATCATTAAGCCCTTCAAGCTCGACGATGTGAAGGAAGCCCTCCAAGACGTCGGCCTGCAAGGCATAACTGTCACCGAAGCTAAGGGTTTCGGGCGGCAGAAAGGCCACACGGAACTTTATCGGGGTGCCGAATATGTGGTCGATTTTCTTCCCAAAGTGAAAATCGAAATCGTGCTGCCGGACGATCTTGTCGAACGCGCAGTCAATGCCATCCGCAACGCGGCGCAAACGGGCCGCATCGGCGATGGCAAGATTTTTGTATCACCGGTTGAAGAAGCCATCCGCATTCGGACCGGCGAAACCGGACTTGATGCCATTTAACACCGCACCGGTTTGACCGAGCAAAGATTGTGATCGTGAACGCAAGTTCACTTTTTAAAAAAGAGGACGACGAAGATGAAGACCGCAAAAGATGTCGTGAAGGAAATCAAAGACAAGGACATCAAATATGTCGATTTCCGGTTCACCGATCCGCGTGGCAAGTGGCAGCATGTCACTTTCGATGTGTCGATGGTTAATGAAGACATTTTTGCCGAAGGCACAATGTTTGACGGTTCATCCATCGCAGGTTGGAAAGCGATCAATGAATCAGATATGACGTTGATGCCTGATCCATCAACGGCACAAATCGATCCCTTCTTCGCCGCACCGACAATGTCGATCGTTTGCGACATTCTCGATCCAGGCACGGGCCAGCCTTACAATCGCGATCCGCGCGGCATCGCAAAGAGGGCAGAGGCCTATTTGAAATCCACCGGAATCGGCGACACCGTGTATGTCGGCCCCGAAGCTGAATTCTTCATCTTTGATGATGTGAAGTTTATGGCTGACCCTTACAATACAGGCTTCAAGCTTGATCACTCGGAATTGCCGACCAATGGCGACACCGATTATGAAGGCGGCAATCTCGGTCACCGCATTCAGATTAAGGGTGGTTACTTCCCCGTGCCGCCACAGGATTCAGCGCAAGATATGCGTGGCGAAATGCTCGCTGCCATGGCTTCGATGGGCGTGAAGGTTGAAAAGCATCACCACGAAGTCGCGTCAGCTCAGCATGAGCTCGGCATGAAATTCGATACGCTCGTGCAAATGGGCGACCAGATGCAGATCTACAAATATGCGATCCACAATGTTGCGCAGAGCTATGGCAAAACGGCCACCTTCATGCCGAAGCCTGTTTATGGCGATAACGGTTCGGGTATGCATGTTCACCAATCGATCTGGAAGGGCGGCAAGCCGCTTTTCGCAGGCAACAAATATGCTGACCTCAGCCAAGAATGCTTGTGGTATATCGGCGGTGTTATCAAGCATGCGAAGGCACTGAACGCTTTCACCAATCCATCAACGAACTCGTACAAGCGTCTCGTACCGGGTTATGAAGCACCGGTGTTGCTCGCCTACTCCGCACGCAACCGTTCAGCCTCATGCCGCATTCCTTACACGTCTTCGCCGAAGGCCAAGCGTGTCGAAGTGCGCTTCCCTGATCCGATGGCAAACCCCTATCTCGCTTTCGCAGCCTTGTTGATGGCGGGTCTTGATGGCATCCAGAACAAGATCGATCCGGGTGCAGCAATGGACAAGGATCTTTACGATTTGCCGCCGAAGGAACTCAAAAAGATTCCGACCGTGTGCGGCTCGCTTCGTGAAGCGCTCCAGAATCTCGACAAGGATCGCGCCTTCTTGAAGGCTGGTGGCGTGTTCAACGACGACTTCATCGACAGCTTCATCGAATTGAAGATGACGGAAGTCGCGCGTTTCGAAATGACACCACATCCGGTCGAATTCACGATGTATTATTCGCTTTGATCTTTAGGGATCAAAAAGCAAAAGCAATCAGGGCGCCGCAAGGCGCCCTTTTTGTTTTACGAAGAAGGGCAAAAATTCCCCTTCGCGCTACAGACATGCGATAAAGCCTGAAACGAATCACTTAAGGCTTCAAGGCAATAGATGACCGACTCTGACGATCTCTTTGGCGGCAAGGATACACGTAAGTCCTCCGGCGCAGCCCAAAGCAACTCCACACAAAAGGCTGGCAGCAAATCCCCTTCCCCCACCCGCGGCAAAACCGCGTCTGAGGCGGATTATGACGCCTCGGCCATTGAGGTGCTTGAGGGGTTAGAACCCGTTCGCCGTCGTCCGGGCATGTATATCGGCGGCACGGATGAAAAGGCGCTTCACCACCTCTTCGCCGAAGTCATCGACAATTCGATGGACGAAGCGGTGGCCGGCCACGCGTCCGTGATCACAGTTGAGTTGGAAGCGGATGGCTTTCTATCGGTTGGCGATAATGGTCGCGGCATACCGATCGATCCGCATCCGAAATTCAAAGACAAATCCGCTCTTGAAGTCATCATGACTGTGCTTCACGCGGGCGGTAAATTCGATTCAAAAGTCTATGATACATCCGGCGGTTTGCATGGCGTCGGCGTCTCTGTCGTCAATGCCTTATCGGAAAAACTTGAAGTAGAAGTTGCGCGAGGTCAGCAGCTTTATCGGCAAGATTTTGCGCGTGGAAAACCGCTCGGTAAAGTGAAGCTCATCGGCAAAGTGCAAAACCGCCGCGGCACAAAAGTGCGTTTCAAACCTGATCATGAAATCTTTGGCGAAGCCGCAAAATTCTCACCTGCGCGTTTGTTTCGTATGGCGCGTTCAAAAGCCTATCTATTCGGTGGCGTTGAAATCCGCTGGTCATGCGCACCCACTCTTGTTGAAGGTATGGATGTTCCCGCAGAAGCGGTATTCCGCTTCCCCTCTGGCCTTAAAGATTATCTCGTCAATGAGATTGAAGGCCGTGAAACCGTTACCGATCAAATCTTTTCAGGAAAGATCGAAAAGGAAGGCGGTCATGGCTCGCTTGAATGGGCGATCTCCTGGCTCGGGGGCGTTGATGATGGTTTCGTCAATTCCTATTGCAATACGATTCCTACACCTGAAGGCGGCACGCATGAGCAAGGCTTGCGCATCGCTTTGTTACGCGGGCTGAAAGATCACGCAGACCGCATCAATCAATCAAAACGCGCGGCGAATATCACAACCGACGACATCATGATCACCTGCGCAGCAATGCTCTCCGTCTTCATTCGTGAGCCGGAGTTCCAAGGTCAGACAAAAGACAAGCTCGCAACACTTGAAGCTTCAAAAATCGTTGAGAGCGCCATCCGCGATGCGTTTGATCATTGGCTCGCCGCGGCACCGAGCCAAGCGCTGAAACTCCTTGATTGGGTCGTCGAACGGTCAGACGAGCGTTTACGCCGCCGCGCCGACAAGGAAATCGCCCGCAAATCGGCGATCAGGAAATTGCGCCTGCCGGGCAAACTTGCCGATTGTTCCTCAGCCGGAACCGCCGGTTCGGAAATCTTCATCGTTGAGGGTGACTCGGCCGGTGGCTCTGCCAAACAAGCGCGTGACCGTGCGACGCAAGCCATTCTCCCTTTGCGGGGCAAGATCCTGAATGTCGCCTCCGCCACGCGCGACAAGCTTCTCGCCAATCAACAACTCTCCGACCTCTTGCAGGCGCTCGGCTGTGGCACCGGAAATCATTATCGCGAAGATGATCTGCGTTACGAACGCGTGATCATCATGACTGATGCCGATGTTGACGGCGCTCATATTGCCTCGCTGCTCATCACCTTCTTTTGGAGGCAAATGCCGAAACTCATTGATAATGGTCATCTTTTTCTTGCCGTACCGCCGCTCTATCGGCTCTCTCATGGCGGCAAGACGGCCTATGCCCGCGATGACGCTCATAAGGACGAGCTGATGCGCACCGAGTTCAAAGGTAAGTCGAATATCGAGATCGGCCGCTTCAAAGGTTTGGGCGAAATGATGCCGGGTCAGCTTAAAGAAACGACCATGGATCCCCGCCGCCGCACGCTCCTTCGGGTGGTCATTCCGGACGATGGCAAGCCCGCTGCGGAAAGCGCAGTCGAACAGCTTATGGGTAACCGCCCAGAAGCGCGCTTCGCCTTCATCCAGGAACGAGCGGCTTTTGCGACCGAGCTTGTCGATCTCTAGGCCCCTTATCCCCGCCGCCATTCACCGCATTAGGGCCAAAGACTTTCAAAGGCCGCCCGAAACGGCTAAGAGGGTCGGATGCGCCGGGGTCCGCCCCCGCTCGGTCCGAGCGCCATCTGAAGAGGCAAAGCGATGAAGGTCGTTCACGTCCTAAATGGTCCAAATCTGAACCTGCTCGGTACGCGGGAACCCTCGACCTATGGCACGGCCACCCTCAAGGACATTGAGGCGGCGCTCCAGAAAAAAGCCAAAGCCGCGAAAGTGAAGCTCGTCTTCCGGCAGACAAACCGCGAGGGCGAGCTTGTCGACTGGATCCAGGAGGCGGGTGCCGCAAAGGCCGGCGTGCTTCTCAATGCGGGCGCTTATACGCATACATCAATCGCACTTCACGACGCGATCCGCGCGATAGGAGTCAGCGTGATAGAAGTGCATTTGAGCAATGTGTTCGCCCGTGAATCCTTCAGACATCATTCTTATATTTCGCCTGTTGCGAAAGGTGTGATCTGCGGTTTTGGCGCAGCGAGTTATGAACTCGCCTTTGATGCCCTGATCTCTCATCTAGCCTGAATAAGACTCTTTGAAAGCGGAGCCTAAACGGAATGCGTAAGCCCATGGAAAAAGCGACAACTGCCAAGTCGAAAGCACCAAAGAAACACGGTGCCTCATCGCCCAAAAAGGCGGAGAGCAAAGTGAGCGCACCGAAAGTTCCTTCTGCGATCGACACTGATCTTGTTGAAGTGCTCGCGCGTCTTTTAGGCAAGACCGACCTCTCCGAGATCGAAGTCGAAAAGGGTGATCTCCGGATCAAGGTCGCGCGCACGCTCGTAGTAGCGTCTGTTGCTCATGCGGTTCATGTGCCTCAGCCAGTGGCTGCAGCCCCCGTGCAAGCCGCCGCACCCGCTGCATCCGCACCGACAACCAAGACAGAAACGGTTGGTGCCGTGCCTTCACCGATGGTCGGCACCGCCTATCGTCGTCCTTCACCTGATGCCAAAGCCTTTGTTGAAGTCGGCTCAACCGTGAAAGCGGGCGAAAAAATTTTGCTCATCGAAGCGATGAAGACGTTTAACGAAATCGTTGCGCCGCGCGCAGGCACCGTGACCGCCATTCTCGTCGAAGACGGGCAGCCGGTCGAATTCGGCGAAACATTACTTGTCATTGAATAATTGCAACCGAGGACCGCTTTAATGTTTGACAAGGTTCTCATTGCCAATCGTGGCGAGATTGCACTGCGTGTGTTGCGCGCGTGTAAAGAGCTTGGCATTGCCACAGTCGCCGTTCACTCGACAGCCGATGTGAATGCGATGCATGTGAAACTAGCTGATGAAAGCGTGTGCATTGGTCCGCCAACATCGCGTGATTCTTATCTTAACATTCCCTCATTGCTCGCGGCCTGCGAAATCACAGGCGCGGATGCCATCCATCCGGGTTATGGTTTTCTTTCCGAGAATGCGCGCTTTGCTGAAATTCTTGAAAGCCATGGCATCACTTTTATTGGCCCTAAATCTGATCACATCAAAATCATGGGTGATAAGATTGAAGCCAAACGCACGGCCAAAAAACTCGGGATTCCTTGCGTACCCGGTTCAGATGGCGGCGTAACTGATGAAAAAGAAGCGTCAAAGATCGCGAAAAAAATCGGTTTTCCTGTGATCGTGAAAGCCGCCGCTGGTGGTGGTGGACACGGCATGAAAGTCGCGCGCACAGAAGGCGATCTCGTTGATGCGTTTCATACCGCACGCACCGAAGCAAAAGCCGCTTTCGGTGATGATGCGGTCTATATCGAAAAATTCTTGGAAAAGCCGCGTCATATCGAAATTCAAGTTTTAGGTGATGGGCAAAGCAATGCTGTGCATCTTGGTGAGCGTGATTGTTCACTTCAGCGTCGCCATCAAAAAGTGTGGGAAGAAGGCCCCTCGCCTGCACTCAATGAAAGCATGCGCTCTGAGATTGGCGCAGTCTGCGCGAAAGCTATGCGTGATCTTGGTTATCTTGGTGTGGGGACAATCGAGTTTTTGTATGAAGATGGAAAATTCTATTTCATCGAAATGAACACGCGCATTCAGGTTGAGCATCCGGTCACGGAAATGATCACGGGTATCGATCTTGTGAATGAACAAATCCGCATTGCAGCGGGTGCGCCTTTATCGATCAAACAATCGGACATCAAATTGCAAGGTCATGCGATTGAATGCCGTGTGAACGCGGAGAACCCCGCAACCTTCCGTCCCTCGCCGGGCAAGATCGCTTATTTCCATCCACCTGGTGGTTTGGGTGTGCGCGTCGATTCAGCTGTTTATCAAGGCTATACGATCCCGCCGCATTATGACTCGCTTGTCGGCAAGCTCATCGTTCATGGCCGCACTCGTAATGAATGTTTGATGCGTCTTCGTCGTGCACTTGATGAGTTTGTTGTTGATGGCATTGAAACAACTTTGCCACTCTTCCGCACACTTGTGCGCAATTCAGATATTCAAAACGGCCTTTATGACATCCATTGGCTCGAGCATTTCTTGAATGCGGGCGGTATGGATGGAACACCAGAAGCGTAAAGCGCCATGAGCCGCCGGTCGCTTTCGCCCGACGGCATCACTCCCGAATTGATGCTGCGCGCCTATTCCATCGGCGTGTTTCCGATGGCCGAGAGCTCGCATGATCCGTGGCTTTATTGGATTGAACCACGGCAACGCGGCATCATCCCGCTTGATAAGCTTCATATCTCGCGAAGCCTTCAAAAACTGATCCGCGCTGACCAATTCGAAATTCGCATAAATGCAGATTTCAATACCTTAGTTGAAGCATGCGCAAATGCACGAGAGACAACGTGGATCAGTCATCGCTTACGCTCTCTTTATAGCGCGCTGCATGAACAAGGTTTTGCGCATAGTGTGGAAACCTATTTCAACAATGAACTTGTTGGTGGCCTCTTCGGGATCGCGCTCGGTGGTGCCTTTTTTGGCGAGAGCATGTTCCACAAAAAGACCGACGCTTCGAAATTGGCTCTCGCATTCCTCGTAGCGCGCTTGATCAAAGGAAAGTTTCGCCTTCTTGATACACAATTCATCACGCCGCATTTGGCAGGCCTTGGCGCGATTGAAATTGATCGCGCGGCCTATCTCACTCATCTCGATCAGGCCTTGATGAGTGAGGCAGATTTCTTTGCTTTCGATGAAAGCAACACGCATCAGGGCAAAAAAATTTTGACGATCCTCAACGAAGCTAAAACAGGATCGTCAAACTAATTTGTTTTCTTCGCGGGTTTTGCCGGTACGAGTTGTGTCGGCTGCGCACCAGATGCGGGTGCTTGTGTTGCTGAAGGGGGTGGCGGTGTTTTGGTTGTGATCTCGGTTGATTCCGGAATGACAACCGTACCGCCTTTGCAGCCAATCAACCACACATCATGAATCGGATGTTCAACACCATTGAGTCCGGGTGATGACGCAAAGATCCAACCGCCAAAAAGCCGCTTCGTTTCGCCGCCAGCCGTGATCTCATCGACTTCGATAAAGGCCGTTGTATTTTGAGGTTCTGTAATTGGACGCGTGTAGCAAAAACGCGGCATCACCAGAAACGCTCCATATTCGACAGTCTCATCAATGCCAACCTCGAAGGAAAGGATCCGGCCGGTAATCTTGTCGAGGCCAGAAAAAATGGCGATCGGATTTTTGATTTTATCAGCCAACGCATAAGACGGCGTGATTAAAATCAGTAGCGCTAAGATCCATGAACTTACACCCAACCGCGCCATCACGTTACCCATTCCCTTTGCCTTCCGCGCCCGAACAGCTCTCAGGCGCAAAGCGCTCTAGCACGGCAAGGGGGATAGGAAAAAGGCCAAAGCGTTTAAGCCTCATTTTCTCTTGCTGAAATAGGATTTGATCTCGGTGAAAGAAGACCCGGCCAGCCGGTCAATCCGGCGTTTGATCTTCGAGCGACAGTCATTCAGCCGATAAACCGAGCGCGCTAGCGCGACAAAAGTCTCGTCAAAGACTTTCTCATTCTCGGCCATCCGAAGCTTGTCCTCGACCTCCCAAAGCTCCGCATTGATTGAGCGCAATTCAGCGTCAAGCCCGATCACGGTGTCATTACGTTCCAAGACCGCCTGCCACGCAGGATCGAGCGCCGCACGCTGCCGCTTAGCCTCAACCTTGACCGCCTTTTGTGGCGCACGCTCGGCTTTAAGATCAAGGATACCTCGACGGTCCGCTAGTTCCCCGATTGAAACCGGCATGAGAAGCCGCTGAGGATCCGCGAGAGCGTCGTGGGTTGCGGATGGGATAATGGTTACGAAAACCAATTCATCTCTCCTTTGAAGCGCATCACAAAGCCGTTCCATCGGCTCGCTCCAGGCACCTGAATTTTTTTATCGATAAAGCGTAACAGATGGATAACAAACATTGTCACTTTCACGCGCCAGCCAACGCCAATCCGGTTCTCTAAGCAACAGAAGCTCGGTGGGGCGTCCGAGAGCTCCGGCAACATAAAGAGCCGATGTCTCAACTGAAACAATTTGATCGAGCGACATCATGACGGCAGCGGCATCGAGAAAGGCTTGCCCGCCTTCATCAAATTCATCGCCCAAAAGAATGAGCTTGTCGCGGAAGGATGCGGTTTCGACTTCTTGAAAACCTTTTCCTTTTTGCAGGACAACAAGCGCAACACTGGGGAGTTCAGCAAGGGGTGCGAAAGCTTCGAGCGAAGCCGATCGTCCTTTTTCCGCAGGCGAATCCGGATTGCCTGCCAAGGCAATACCAATAAGCTTTTTATCTTTGGGCAAAACCGCGCGCCATTTTTCAACACGAGCGAGATCGGCTTTGATGTAGGGAATGTTTTCCGCATAGCGAGCAGGATCAATATTCAATGCGAACAGAATATGAAGCAAAGGTGTCCAGCCACCAACACCACCCACACTGCCAGACTCGTCACTTGGTCTCAATGTGATCGGCAACTCCATCGTCTTTAATAAATTAAATAAAATTCGATGGGTAACGAATGTGACTTCGACATCTTTCTCAACAAGAAAACGAAGATAGCGCGCGAAGTGAATCGTGTCGCCAAGTCCTTGCTCATACATCACAAGTAGTTTTTGCGGCACGGGTCCGCCTGTCCACCGCGGCACATCTCTGCGCGTGCCATAAGCGTTCTTGACGGTTACAGTCGGTTGCGCTGTCATAAGTTTGAAACGGATATCGAATGCGTCCCACGCATCAGCCCATTGCTCTCTTCGAAACAAAACAAGCGCGGTGCGTGCAGTGGCATCCGTATGGCTTGGATCAATCGAGCGAACAAAGCGCAAGACAAGCAAAGCTTCGCTCAAGCAACCATGAAGAATTTCATGCTCGGCCAATGCGAAAAGATGACCAAGTTCTTGTGCGCTGGGTGCGCGTAGCATCGGCGTTCCAATAGTTTGTGGATGAACTAGAGCATTCATAACCGACCTCCTTTACGGAAAGCCGGGACTCTTACGCAACACCACTCACAAACTCTTGAAACCGATCACTCAAATTTTACGAAAAAACGCATGAAGCCCTTAAGCTTCCGGAGACCATGGCGTGTAATCGCCAGTCACGCGCGGCCTTTGGCCTGCCGCGAGAATGGACCCTTGCGGCCGCCATGCATCAGGCGTGCCCGTGCGGTTTTGCTGATGCGGCAATTCCCAAGCCCGCGCTTTATAATGTTCGTCAGTGGCGGGAACATCCAGCTTATGATGGATCCAGCCATACCAACCAGGCGGAATTCGTGAGGCTTCCGCCTCACCAAAATAAATTACCCAGCGGCGCACAATACCCAAGGCCGGATCTTTGACGCCGCTTTTGGTCTGGTAATAGCGATTGCCGAACTCGTCCGAACCGACAAATTCCCCGTTTTTCCATGTGTGGAAAAGCGTACCGATCGTGGCACCGTTCCACCAGGTGAAAATGAGGGTCAACAAACGGATCATGGCGATCTATCCTCGGGAAATCCCTTAAAAACGCGACGGACTATGCCGAGAGACACCCGATTTGTCCAGTCTCCCAGCATCTCTCCGGCATGCCTCCTTCGCCTAAGGTGTGCTTTGCCCGAAGCACAAGCCTCTGCTAGAACCGCCCCCATCAAAAATGCGTTTAAGGGCCATCCGAAAAAGGCTTGAGACGCGCGGATGGAAGAGGATCGGATGATGGCAAAAATCAAGGCCGCAAACCCTGTGGTCGAGCTCGATGGCGACGAGATGACCAGGATCATCTGGCACTATATTCGCGACAAGCTCATCCATCCCTATCTCGACGTGGATCTCCATTATTACGATCTCTCGGTCGAGAACCGCGACGCGACGAATGACAAAGTGACGATCGACTCTGCTAATGCGATCAAGAAATATGGTGTCGGTGTTAAATGCGCAACAATCACGCCCGATGAAGCGCGCGTCAAAGAATTCAATCTCAAGGAAATGTGGAAATCGCCGAATGGTACGATCCGAAACATTCTGGGCGGCGTGATTTTCCGCGAGCCGATCATTTGCAAAAACGTGCCGCGTCTTGTGCCGCATTGGACACAGCCCATCGTGGTAGGTCGCCATGCTTTCGGCGATCAATATCGCGCAACAGATTTCAAAGTGCCCGGCAAAGGTCGCCTCACCATCAAATTCGAAGGCGATGATGGCACCGTGATCGAAAAAGAAGTGTTCAAATTCCCGGACGCCGGCGTCGCGATGTCGATGTATAATCTTGATGACTCGATCCGCGATTTCGCGCGTGCATCATTAAATTATGGATTGCAGCGTAAATATCCCGTCTATCTTTCAACAAAAAATACAATTCTCAAAGCCTATGACGGCCGTTTTAAAGATATCTTTCAGGATATCTATGATGCGGAGTTTAAGAGTCAGTTCCAAACACTCGGCATTACCTATGAGCATCGCTTGATCGATGATATGGTCGCTTCCGCTTTGAAATGGTCAGGCGGTTATGTCTGGGCGTGCAAAAATTATGATGGCGACGTACAGTCGGACATCGTCGCGCAAGGCTTTGGCTCATTGGGATTGATGACATCTGTATTGATGACACCCGATGGACAAACGGTTGAAGCGGAAGCCGCGCATGGCACGGTGACGCGCCACTATCGCGAGCATCAAAAGGGCAAGGAAACCTCGACCAATTCGATCGCGTCGATCTTTGCATGGACGCGTGGTCTCGCCCATCGCGCGAAGCTTGATAGCAATGACTCGCTCGCGCGTTTCGCAAACACGCTCGAACATGTTTGTGTTAAAACAGTTGAAACCGGTTTCATGACAAAAGATTTAGCGTTGCTTGTCGGCACAGATCAGAAATGGCTTTCAACAACAGGCTTCCTCGACAAGGTCGATGAGAATCTCAAAAAAGCAATGTCAGCCTAAGTGGTCATCACTGAAAAAGAAAAAGCCCCGCATCGCGGGGCTTTTTTATTGTAAAACAAAATATCCAAATTCACTCTGCACTTCGTAATAGGCTTGCAATTGCTTGAAGCGCGTGATCGGCTTTCGATCCGTCCGGACCGCCGGCTTGCGCCATGTCTGGACGACCGCCACCGCCTTTACCACCAATTGCTTCGGAGCCTACACGCACAAGTTCTACCGCGTTGAAGCGCGCAGTGAGATCATTTGTAACAGCGACAACAAGACCCGCTTTACCGTCTTCACCCACATTAATGAGCGCAATAACAGCTGAACACAATTGGGCCTTCACCTCATCCGCAAGACCTTTAAGATCTTTCATTTCGACGCCATCAACACGGCGACCTAAAAACTTGATCCCATTAATCTCGGTGACATCAGAGGCGCCGGAGGAGTTACCGCCGCCCATCGCGAGCTTCTTGCGCGCATCCGCAAGATCGCGTTCAAATTTTTTGCGTTCTTCGATGATCGCCGACACGCGATCCGCCGCGTCTTGCGGAGAGGCTTTGAGAAGCGAGGCAATCTCTTTGAGCTTTTTCGCTTCGGAAGCGAGATGACGGCGCGCCGCATCGCCTGTCATCGCTTCCAAACGACGCGTGCCGGCGGCAACGCCCGACTCTGAAACAATACTGATCAAGCCGATATCGCCCGTGCGAATGACATGAGTGCCGCCGCAAAGTTCAACCGAATAGGCTTTGTTTGCACCACGCTCAGTGCCCATCGAAACAACGCGCACTTCATCGCCATATTTTTCACCAAACAAAGCGCGCGCGCCGCTTTCAATAGCTTCTTCGACACCCATCAATCTTGTGACGACAGGCGCATTCTGAAGAACGACGCGATTGGCGATGTCTTCGATGCGTGCAAGTTCTTCATCCGATATTGCTTTTGTATGCGAGAAATCGAAACGCAAACGCTCGGGTGCAACGAGTGATCCTTTTTGCGAAACATGATCACCAAGCACTTGACGCAAAGCTTCATGCAACAAATGCGTGGCCGAATGATTAGCACGCACAGCGCTGCGGCGTGTGTGATCAACCATCAATTCAAGCGCAGCGCCAATCGTCGCTTCGCCCGCTTCTACACTGACAGCATGAACAAAGAGATCGCCGAGCTTCTTTTGCGTGTCGGTCACGCGTAACGTGAGACCGCCACCGCTCATCACGCCGGTGTCACCGACCTGACCGCCGCTTTCGCCATAGAATGGCGTTTGGTTCAAAACAACAAAACCCGTTTGACCTTTTGACAGTTTCTCAACGACCTGACCATTTGATACAAGCGCGCGGATAACCCCTTCGGCCTGTTCAGTATCGTAGCCTAAAAATTCCGTTGCACCCACCTTCTCTTTAACAGCAAACCAGACTGTGTCGGTTGCGGCTTCGCCAGAACCCGCCCATGCAGCACGTGCCTTCTCGCGTTGGCGTTCCATCGCCGCATTGAAAGCATCGGTATCTACCGCAATGCCACGCGGACGCAACGCATCTTGTGTCAAATCAAGCGGGAAACCATAAGTGTCATAAAGCGTGAAGGCTGTTTCACCTGAGAGCTTGCCACCTGATGAGAGAGATTTTGTTTCATCATCAAGCATGGTCAAACCGCGCTCAAGCGTTTTGCGAAAACGAGTTTCTTCCAATCGAAGCGTTTCTTCAATCAGCGCTTCCGCACGACCAAGTTCGGGATAAGCCAGACCCATTTCACGCACGAGTGCAGGAACAAGGCGATACATCAAAGGTTCTTTGGCGCCGAGCAATTGCAGATGGCGCATCGCGCGACGCATGATGCGACGAAGCACATAGCCGCGCCCTTCATTAGACGGCAACACACCATCAGCAATTAAGAAAGATGTTGCGCGCAAATGATCGGCGACCACGCGATGGCTTGCCTGCCCTTTCGGATCGACAGCGGTGGCTTCAGCGACTGCGCGGATCAATGCGCGTATTGTGTCGGTTTCATAATTGTCATGCGTGCCTTGAAGAAGCGCGGAGATGCGCTCAAGACCCATACCCGTATCAATCGAAGGCTTTGGCAAATTGATCCGCTCAGACGGAGTCACTTGCTCAAATTGCATGAAGACGAGATTCCAAATTTCGATGAATCGATCACCATCGGCATCTGCCGATCCTGGAGGACCGCCCGGAATTTTGTCACCATGATCAAAGAAGATTTCAGAGCAAGGGCCGCAAGGGCCGGTGTCACCCATTGCCCAGAAATTATCCGAGGTCGGAATGCGAATGATTTTTGAATCAGGAAGTCCTGCAATCTTTTTCCAAAGACCAAAGGCTTCGTCATCTTTGTGGTATACCGTGACCATCAAACGCGATTTATCAATCGCGTAATCTTTTGTGATCAAATTCCACGCAAGCTCAATCGCACGCTCTTTGAAATAATCGCCGAACGAAAAGTTGCCGAGCATTTCAAAAAAGGTGTGATGGCGCGCGGTATAGCCAACATTATCAAGGTCATTATGCTTGCCACCTGCGCGAACGCATTTCTGAGACGTCGCTGCGCGCGAATAAGGACGTTTCTCAACACCGGTAAAAACATTCTTGAATTGCACCATGCCCGCATTGGTAAACATCAATGTCGGATCATTGCGCGGCACAAGCGGGCTTGACGCCACAATCTCGTGACCATTGCGCTGGAAATAATCGAGAAAGGTCGACCGAATATCGTTTACACTGCTCATCAATGCGTCTTCCACTTGTCAGAACAGGGTATGTCCGGAAAGCCGGACCCCTTTTGGAACATGCTTTTAGTGGCGTCGGCAGAGACTGTCGAGACGAGCCTGCCCGAAGATCCGCATTCCGCTCGAATTCTTTTCCGGGCGATCGAGGTGGAACGCAAAAAAATACGCGGGGCGTGATCCCTCCGAGCCCCGCGTATTCAAAAATAAAGCACTCTGATCACGGACTGGATCAGGCTTATTCCCCGCCCTCATCAAGATCTTCCGCTGTTGGGGAGACCGCTTCGAGGATTTGCTCGGCCAAAATGCCGGAATTCTGGCGAAGCTGGCTTTCAATCTTATTGGCGACTTCAGGATTGGCCTTAAGGTAAGTTTTCGCGTTTTCACGGCCTTGGCCGAGACGCTGGCTATCATAGGAGAACCAGGCGCCGGATTTCTCGACGATCCCAGCTTTAACGCCCAGATCAATAAGCTCACCCGTCTTCGAGACGCCTTCTCCATACATGATATCGAATTCGACCTGTTTGAAGGGTGGCGCCACCTTGTTCTTGACGACCTTCACGCGCGTTGTGTTGCCGATCACTTCTTCCTTTTCCTTGATCGAGCCGACGCGGCGGATATCAAGGCGGACGGAGGCATAGAATTTCAGCGCATTGCCACCGGTCGTTGTTTCGGGCGAGCCGTACATCACCCCGATCTTCATACGGATCTGGTTGATGAAGATGACCATGCAATTTGAACGCGAGATTGAGGCGGTGAGCTTGCGGAGCGCCTGGCTCATCAAGCGGGCCTGAAGACCGGGCTGTACGTCGCCCATTTCACCTTCAATTTCGGCGCGCGGTACAAGAGCGGCAACCGAGTCAACGACCAGCACATCGACCGCGCCTGAACGCACAAGCGTATCGCAGATTTCAAGAGCCTGTTCGCCTGTGTCAGGTTGAGAGATCAGAAGATCTTCAAGATTAACGCCAAGCTTGCGGGCGTAAACGGGATCAAGCGCATGTTCGGCATCGATAAAGGCGCATACGCCGCCGCGCTTTTGCGCTTCTGCAACCGTGTGCAAAGCGAGCGTTGTCTTACCTGATGACTCAGGCCCGTAGATTTCAACAACGCGACCACGCGGCAAACCACCAACGCCGAGCGCGATATCAAGGCTCAAAGAGCCTGTCGGAATGGTTTCGATTTCAACCGGCTTATCGGACTTGCCGAGCCGCATGATTGAGCCCTTCCCAAAGGCCCGTTCGATTTGGGAGAGAGCGGCGTCGAGCGCCTTAGACTTATCCATTGATTGTCCTTCAACGACCCGAAGTGCAGCTTGCGACATGGCGTGTGATCCTTATGGCAGAGGCGATTCCGAGTCTCAATGACGCGGCGTCAGATTTTTGATCACGTTTTGTTCCAAAGCTCAAGTTCTTTTTTTGTTCTCCTCTCAAAAAGCGAGCGGTTATGGTGAAAGTATCGTTAATTCATATGCTTAGTCGAGAGAGTCTTTGACCGTCTCGGTCAGCTGTTTGAGCGAAAAGGGTTTAGGCAGGAATCCAAATTCCTCGCCCTCGGGGAGATTCTTGCGGAACGCTTCCTCGGCATAGCCCGAGACAAATATGAAACGGGCGGTGATCCCGCGTGCCCTTGCCTCGCCAAGTAATGTCGGTCCATCCATCTCCGGCATTACGACATCCGAGACGATCAGATCGACGGCTTCCGTCTCGAGAAGCGATAAGGCTTCAACGCCTGTCGCGGCTTCGAGCACGCGATAGCCACGCTGGGTCAGCGCACGAGCACCAAAGGCCCGCACAGCATCCTCATCTTCAACAAGAAGGATCGTGCCTTGGCCACTGAGATCGGCGCTCGGTTTTGCAAGACCCGCCGCATCGGCTTTGACCACGCGCTCGCCTGCTTCGGGAATATGACGGGGCAAAAGAATACGGAACCTTGTCCCCTCTCCCGGCTTTGAGTCACAGAGGATAAAGCCGCCCGATTGTTTGACGAAACCATAGACCATGGAAAGGCCGAGGCCGGTGCCCTTGCCCACTTCCTTCGTCGTGAAGAAGGGCTGGAAGATCTTGTCCAAGACCTCGGGCGCGATGCCAGTGCCCGTGTCAGTGATTTCAATCATCACATAATCGGCTGAGGGAATTGTCGTATCGCCCAATTCGCTGGTCGCTGTGGCAGCGATATTTGCGGTGCGGATCGAAAGCTCACCCCCTTGCGGCATGGCATCACGCGCATTCATCGCAAGATTGATGATGACTTGTTCAAACTGAGTGCGATCGGCTTTAACGAGCCAGAGATCGCGATCATGTTTGACGTCGAGGTTAATCCGGAACCCGATCAGGCGTTTCAAGAGCCGCGAAAGATCAGGAAGAATTTCAGTGAAATGGAAGACAACCGGCAGCAAAGTCTGACGGCGCGAGAAGGCCAAGAGATGACCGACAAGTCCGGCCGCGCGGTTCACATTATG
>VGCJ01000022.1 GCA_016870035.1 Alphaproteobacteria bacterium | reverse complement strand
GCTTTGGTGCGAGGACGCGTGATGTAACACTTTTCCCGATTGGTGGCGTCGCGAATATTGAACGCATACCGGAAAAGCCCAGCCAAGAAATCTTTGTTGCACTTGCGGGTCCATTGGTAAATCTCGTGATCGCGTTCGGACTCATGCTGTGGCTTGGCCGCTCTTTGACCAATGAAGATTTCAGCGCCATGGGTAATGCTGAAACAAGTCTCGCGCTTTGCATCACGGCAACCAATCTCATGCTAATGACTTTTAATTTAATTCCCGCTTTCCCGATGGATGGCGGTCGTGTGCTGCGCGCGCTCCTCGCTCTCAAATGGAGTCGGGCCCGTGCGACGAAAATCGCTGCGGGCATTGGACAGATTTTCGCTTTTGCACTTGGCTTTTTGGGCCTGTTTGGAAACCCATTTTTGATCATCATCGCGGCGTTTATCTTTATTGCTGCAGGCGCTGAAGCAGACGCCGCTGCGTTGCATGACAGCGCGCGTGATCTCACTGTCGGCGAAGCCATGCTGACGGAATATTCAACTTTTCACCCGTCGGATACGATTAGAACAAGTGTTGAAAAACTCATTCAGCCAAGCGACGAAATTTTTCCGGTGATCGATGAAACGGGTCGTGCCTTCGGCTTTGTCACAAGACTTGCATTGCTCGAAGCTTTGTCCAATCAAACGGATATGATACCCGTGTCGTCTCTGATGACGCCCTTTGAGATCACAATCAGACAAGATGATAATCTCGAAAAAGTACTCTCACGCTTCGAGACTGAAGAACAACCTGCCTTCATTGTTGGTGAACCGGATGGACACGCGATCGGATTGTTGACACGCGCATCTTTGGCACAAGCGATTTTGGTTCATACCGCACGGCCCGGCTGGCACAGTCATCGCGACCGTTTAATCGCCGCGAGTTTACCGGGACTGAAAAAGCGTTCGTGGTAAATCAACCGCGTCCAACGAGTGGCATTTTCGTTGCCATCACCGTCAAAGTAAGCACATTCGCATCAAGCGGTAAGCTTGCCATATAGACCACCGATTGCGCGACATAGGCAACATTCATGGTCGGCTCCGCTCGAATTTGTAGATCCGCTTGCAGCACACCTGAATTCATTTTTGACGTCATATCCGTTACCGCATTACCAATATCAATTTGTCCGCAAGCAATATCGTATTTACGGCCATCAAGTGCGGTTGATTTCGTTAACCCCGTAATCGCGTGTTTGGTTGCGGTATAGGGCGCAGAATTCGGACGCGGCGTTTGTGATGAGATTGAACCATTATTGATGATGCGGCCACCGCGCGGATTTTGATCTTTCATGATCCGAAACGCTTCTTGTGTGCACAAGAAAGCTGAGGTGAGATTGGCATTCAAAACCGTCTGCCATTGCTCGAAGGTCAAATCTTCCAGATTGATTGGCGGCGCATTAGAGCCTGCATTGTTGAACAAGACATCAAGCCGCCCAAAGCGTTTTTTTGTTTTGGCAAATAAATTTGCAACGGCCTTCGGATCTCCAAGATCGGTCGAAACCGCAAGCGTCGGCACATCATAATAAGCCCCAAGTTTCGCTGTTTCATAAAGCGCATCTTGACGGCGACCCGCCAAGACAACGCTATAACCTTCTTTCATCATCGCGAGTGTCACGGCCCGACCAATGCCGGAACCCGCACCCGTGATCATTGCAATTTTACCTTGCCCACTCATTCGTCAATCCGTTCTTCTCGAGAGCCTGTTAAATTCATCACGCTGCCAGTCGCGACAAGGCGCGACTGAAGCGATCAAAGATATCATCGATTTGCTTTTCGGTGATAATCAAGGGCGGGCATAATGCGATGATGTCACCAATCGCACGAATGATCAGACCTTCTTCATGACAAAGCTCTGAAAGCTTCAATCCAGTTGCACCGGGCTTTTCAAACGCTGCCTTTGTCTTTTTATCAGCAACAAGCTCCATCGCGCCAATCAACCCAACACCGCGCGTTTCGCCGACAAGCGGATGATCTTTGAATGAGTGTAGCCGTTCAAGGAAGCGCGGGCTTAATTGCGGGACGCGCTGCATCAAACCACGTTCTTCGATGATATCGAGATTTTCATTCGCAACAGCCATCGCGAGCGGATGGCCTGATGCCGTGAAACCATGGCCAAAGACGCCAATCTTGGCCGTGTTATCTGCGATCACATTATAGATTTCATTGGTGAAGACGATGGCTGCCAATGGCACGTAAGAGGATGTGATCTGTTTCGAACACACCATGATATCCGGCTCGATGCCATAGGTCGTCGAGCCCCATGTTGTGCCTGTGCGACCAAAGCCATTAATCACTTCGTCAGTAATCACAAGCACATCATATTTGCGGCACACGGCTTGAATTTTCGGCCAATAGGTACGCGGGGGCACAAACACACCGCCTGCACCCATCACAGGCTCGCCGATAAAGGCAGCGACGGTTTCCGGACCCTCCGCCAGAATTTTATCTTCTAATTCTTTGGCAAGGCGCGTGGCAAAATCTTCTTCGCTCTCACCCGGTTCTGCATAACGCCAATGATGGGCGCAGCCTACATGTTTGAATTGAGGGAAAGGCACATCGAAATCACGATGATTATTCGGCAATCCCGTCAAGCTCGCAGAAACCAATGTAATGCCGTGATAGGCTTTGATGCGCGAGATGATTTTTTTCTTCTGCGGACGGCCCAGCGCGTTGTTATAATACCACACCATTTTCACAACGGTGTCATTCGCCTCAGAGCCCGAATTGGTGAAATGCGCTTTGCCCATTTTGCCAGGCGCCATTTTCACCATGCGCTCGGCAAGCGCGATCACTTGCGGATGAGATTTATGAGAGAAGGAATGATAATAAGGAAGCTCGCTCATTTGTTTAGCAGCGGCCTTTGCCAGACGCTCTTCACCAAAGCCAACGGCGACACTCCAAAGGCCTGCCATCGCTTCGATATATTCTTTACCCGCATCATCATAAACATGGATGCCTTTGCCATGCGTGATGATCATCGGCCCGACTTGTTCGTGACGGCGCGCATTGGTGACAGGATGAAAATAAAATTCGATATCGCGTGCGGCGAGTGAATTTGGATTGGCGGTCATCATCGACTCCAGAGCGGGAAAAAGGAAAGCACGATAGCTTGCCACGCCGCTAAAGAAAACCGCCGTGTCCTGCAGGAATAATCAGGCCGCCGTGCCAAACCGACGCAGCAACCGCAAAAATCCGCCGGCAATCAAGCCCCAAAAGGCACCGCCAATGCCGAAGAGGGTCAATCCGGACGCGGCAACAAGAAATGTAACGACAGCCGCTTCACGCTCCGATGCATCTTGAACAGCCGCCATAAGCGCACCGCCAAAAGCCCCAATGAGAGCGAGCCCCGCCACTGCTTCAATCAAAACCGGTGGCGAAACCGCAATCAGAGCGGTAGCGCCGCCCGCCAAAAGACCAAAAATGATGTAAACCACACCAGCGGTAACGCCCGCCACATAGCGTTTTTGCGGATCAGGGTGGCAGTCCGGCCCCGCGCAAATTACGGCTGTGATGGCCGCAAGATTAACTGCATGGCCGCCAAAGGGCGTTGCAAGCAGGGACAACACGCCGGTAACTGTGAAGAGCGGTCCGGGTTCGGGTCGGTAATCATGCGCCGCCAAAACCGCAATTCCTGGAATATTTTGTGAGGCCATTGTGACGATGAACAAAGGCAAAGCGATACTGATCATTGCTGGCAACGAGAAGTGCGGTTCGATCAATACCGGTTGCGGTATGAGCGACGCCAAACTCAACGACGGCGCTGTGCCCGTCAAATAAAGACTGATCATCAAAATGATAACAGAGGCGGGAACCGCAAATACGCGTTTAAAACGCGCAACAACAGCCCACACCACAATAATCGATAACGCAGCCATTGGCATCTGCGCGACGGCCGTAACGGGCGCCACACACAGATGAAGCAAAATGCCTGCAAGCATCGCATTCGCCAATGCCGGAGGGATTGCATTCACCGCGCGACCCAAAGGTTTCCAGAGACCCGCGATCACCAATAACAATGAAGACAAAAGAAACGCACCAACAGCGGTTGAGAATCCCCCCGGCAACAGGCCCGTTGTGGCCAATAATGCAGCTCCCGGTGTTGACCAGGCCACGCTCACGGGCATACGTGTTTTCAGGCTTAAGATGATTCCGCCAAGACCCATCGCAATGGATAATGCCATCAAACCGGAGGCGGCTTCGGCCTCGCTCGCACCGACCGCTTTTAAACCGTGCACAACCACCGCAAACGAACTGGCAAAGCCAACAAAGGCCGCGAGCAGCCCAGCAATGACAGCGTGAAATGGAAACGAAAATTCATGATGAGTGCGATCATCATGAGCGAGAGACGAAGAACTATCAGCGTTCATTAGAAGAGACATTTCGGGAGAGAAATCACAGATTTCCCTCTCGCATATGAGGAGCATAATTGTCGAGAGGCGAAAGAGCGTGTGATCCGCAGTTCTGCTGACCTCGCGACTGATCCTTATCAACGTCAAGTTTAACCACATGGTCCATGGATTGATCCCCTTAACCGGTGATCTTCCGATCTTCAGGAGCTTCTCGATGTACTCTTTTTCAAAACTGCGCCGCGCCGCTCTCATCGCGCTTGTTCTTGTGCCCTCATTTGCATTCGCGCCCGCTCACGCCAAAGACGAAGAGTGGGGTCCGGGGCATGCCATGATGTGGGGTGGACCCACGCGTTATTGGTTTGGTTGGGGTCAATCAGAACTTTACTGCGGCGGCGCTGGCACAAAAAATATCGACCGCTTCACTCGAATCCGGTGTCAGGAAAATTTCGGGCGTTACGGGGATAACAAATTTCATTACCATCAAGGCTCGTGTTCAAGCCGGTGATGTAAAACAGAAAATTCAGGACGCGTTGAAACGTTCGGCTGAAATGGAGGCCAATGCGATCCGCATCACGGTCACGGACTCAGGCGTTCGCCTCGAGGGGAGAGTCAATGATTGGCGTGAGCGCGAAATCGTTGAAAAGGCCGCCTGTAGTGTTCCCGGCGTGATGGCTGTTGATGATCGTTTGACGGTCTAAGCGCAAAGCGCTCTGGACCTTTAAGTCGTGCATCCCTTACAAAATTGACAAAGAACGGTCGTGGCGATTAACGTCACGCTGTCATGTCGAATATCGCCTCGCTTCATTCACATCATCAGGCTCCCGAACCTGGGGGGCGCCCGATGCCGCGCCCTTTCGATGCGGATTGGATTGATGAGATCCGTGTCAATCTCTCCGCTGTTGAGCGTCGAACGGCAACTTTACCCGCGAGACGCAGCGTGAAAAAGGACGCTCAGGCGGCATGGCTTTTAAAAGCCGTCACATGCATCGATCTTACCACACTCAATGGCGATGATACGGAGGGTCGCGTGCGGCGGCTTTGCGCAAAGGCACGACGTCCCATTAGTGAAGATCTACTTGAAGCGCTTGGCATGGGTGATCAGAAGATCACAACGGGCGCCATCTGCGTCTATCATCGCTTTGTAGCCGTGGCCGTTGATGCGTTGAAAGGTTCAGGTATTCCGGTGGCCGCTGTTTCGACGGGCTTTTCGGCAGGCCTTGTGCCGCATGATGTAAAATTGCGTGAAATTGAAGCGTCAGTGAAAGATGGCGCACAAGAAATCGATATCGTCGTTACACGCGAATATGTTCTGACGGGCAATTGGAAAGCGCTTTACGATGAGATGCGCGATTTTCGTCAGGCCTGCGGCGACGCCCATGTCAAAGCCATTCTAGCAACCGGCGATATCAAAACGATGAAGAATATCGCCAAAGCCTCGATGGTATGCATGATGGCGGGCGCGGATTTTATCAAAACATCGACCGGCAAAGAAACGAGTAATGCCACTTTGCCTGTCTCGCTCGTGATGCTGCGGATGATCCGCGATTATTATGAGCGCACCGGCCATAAAATCGGCTTCAAACCGGCGGGCGGCATATCGGCGGCAAAAGATGTTTTGAATTATCAGATTTTGATGAAAGAAGAATTGGGTCGCCCCTGGCTTGAACCCTCTTTATTCCGTGTCGGCGCATCAAGTCTTTTGGCCGATATTGAGCGACAACTCGAACATCACATCACAGGTCGTTACTCGGCCTATAATCGTCACCCAATCGGATAAGAGAATGAGCGTCGCGCATTATTTCGAGACCATGGATTACGGCACCGCACCGGAAGCGAATTCCGAAGCACGCGCATGGCTTGAAAAACACAATCATCGTTTTGGACATTTTATTGATGGACGCTTTGTTGCGTCTTCTTCAAAAGCAACTTTTGAAAACAAAGAACCTGCAAGTGGCAAAACTCTGGCGTCGATTGCCAAAGGAACCAAAGCAGACATCGCCAAAGCAGTGGCGGCAGCAAAATCCGCTCAGCCAAAATGGGCGAAGCTTGGCGGCGCCGCGCGTGCCCGTCATCTTTATGCCTTGGCCCGTATGGTGCAACGCCACGCGCGTTTATTCGCGGTGCTTGAGGCGCTTGATAATGGAAAGCCTATCCGTGAGACGCGCGACATTGATGTTCCGCTTGTCGCGCGGCATTTTTATCATCATGCCGGCTGGGCTCAGGTGATGGATCGCGAATTTCCAGATCACGAATCTGTTGGTGTTGCAGGGCAAATTATCCCGTGGAACTTTCCATTGTTAATGCTCGCGTGGAAAGTCGCACCCGCACTTGCTTTCGGCAATACGGTGGTTGTGAAGCCTGCAGAATTCACGCCGCTCACTGCCTTGCTCTTTGCCGAACTTGCCCATCAAGCGGGTTTACCGAAAGGCGTACTCAACATCGTCACCGGCGATGGGGAAACAGGTGCTGCGCTTGTTGATGCCCCTGTCGATAAAATTGCCTTTACAGGATCGACAGAAGTCGGCCGCATCATTCGCGCAAAAACCGCAGGCAGTGGCAAGAAACTGACTTTGGAGCTTGGCGGCAAGTCGCCCTTTATCGTTTTTGATGATGCGGATCTTGATTGCGCCGTCGAAGGGGTAATCGACGCGATCTATTTCAATCAAGGTCAAGTCTGTTGCGCCGGCTCGCGTCTCTTGGTGCAAGAAGGTATTGCGGCACGTTTCATTGAGAAACTTAAAACACGCATGACGCATTTACGCGTCGGTGATCCGCTTGATAAAAGCATTGATATCGGCGCGATCATAGATCCAGTACAACGAACACGGATTGAAGCGCTTGTAAAAAAGGGCGTAAGCGAGGGCGCTTTACTCTTTCAACCTGATTGCAAACTCCCGAAATCAGGCTGTTTCTATCCCCCGACCTTGCTCACCAATGTTGCGCCTGCTTTTACGGTGGCAATTGAAGAAATCTTCGGCCCTGTGCTCGTAACGATGACTTTCCGCACTCCCAATGAAGCGGTCGCTCTCGCCAATAATACTCGCTATGGCCTTGCCGCGAGTGTATGGAGCGAAACGCTTTCCCTCGCCCTTGATATTGCACCAAAACTTAAAAGCGGCGTGGTTTGGGTCAATGCGACCAATCTATTTGATGCCTCGGTTGGTTTTGGCGGTTATCGCGAGTCAGGTTTTGGCCGTGAAGGTGGACGCGAAGGCGCGCTCGCTTATTTGAAGCTCAAAAACCACGCGAAACGAAAATTAAGGAAAGCGGGAGCCCCTCTTCCAGAAGTCACAAGCTTAAATCCACCCAATGATGCATTGGCGATTGATCGTACAGCGAAACTCTTCATTGGCGGCAAGCAAGTGAGACCTGATGGCAATTATTCGCACGTTGTTCTCTCAATGAAGGGAAAATGGCTCGGCGAAGTCGGGGAAGGCAATCGCAAAGATATTCGCAATGCAGTGGCAGCTGCACGGACGGCGGAAGCTTGGTCGAAAGCGACGACGCATAATCGCGCGCAGATCCTTTATTACTTGGCTGAAAATCTTTCTGCACGCGCGAGTGAATTTGCAAACCGTATTGCGGCATCGAGTGGTGTTACAACCTCGGTGGCAAAACGCGAGGTTCAGGCATCCATTGAACGGCTTTTCACTTATGGTGCCTATGCCGATAAATTTGAAGGCGCTGTTCATCAACCGCCACTTCGTGGCGTGGCGCTCGCAATGAAAGAAGCAATCGGTGTCGTCGGTGTCATTTGCCCCGATGAGGCGCCTCTTCTTTCATTGATTAGCCTTGCTGCTCCCTTGATCGCGATGGGTAACCGGATCATTCTTGTGCCGAGCGAGCGGTCACCTCTGATCGCCACAGATTTCTATCAGGTGATTGAGACGTCAGATATACCCGCCGGTGTCTTCAATATCGTGACCGGCTCATCACACACACTTGCAAAAACGCTTGCTGAACATGATGATGTCGATGCGATTTGGGCTTTTGGCGACAAAAAGCTTTCAACCTTTGTTGAAGGCTCATCGATTGGAAATCTTAAACGCACTTTTGTTGATGATGGCTATGTCACCGACTGGTATGATTCAAAAAACGCAGAGGGGCTGCAATGGCTTGACCATGCAGTCGAGATTAAAAATATCTGGATCCCCTATGGGGAATAAATAAAAAAACTCTCGGGAGATAAACGATGCTCAAGAATATTAATCCGCTTTTAAATGCTGATGTGCTTTATGCACTGAGAGCCATGGGTCATGGCGATGATCTCGTTATTGCTGACACAAATTTTCCGTCAGACTCGGTAGCACGTGATACCAAACTTAGTAAATTGTTGCGAATTGATAATACGACCGCCGCTGAATCGGTTCGCGCGATTCTCTCCGTGATGCCGCTTGATACATTCGTAGATCACGCGGCGCACCGCATGGAGATTGTCGGCTCGCCGAATGAAATTCCGAAAGTACAGCAAGAAGTTCAGAAAGAAATTGATCGCGCGGAAAAGAAATCCATGCCCATGGGAACCATTGAACGCATGGCTTTTTACGAGCGCGCAAAAAAATCCTATTGCGTGATTCAAACTGGCGAAACGCGTTTCTACGGCTGCTTTATTTTCAAAAAAGGCGTCATTCCACCAAAGCGCTCGTAAAGCCTCAAAGGGCGTACCGGTCAAGCGACTCGAAAACCGGGGTGCTGGTCTCAAGTTTTGTGAAGATCACGCCTTTATCCACCAGGCCGCTGACTTCATTGAGGGGCTTGAGACCGGTAAGCCCGCTTCGCCAAATTTCCGCTCAGGCCTCGCTACGGATTATGTCACAAACGCTGTTCTGGCTTCCGCCAAGAGCCGCGCTTGGCATGATGTTAAAAAGGCTTAATGCACAAACTCGCGGGGAGCATCCACGGATGCTTCCCGCTTTGCCCGAATTGAGGTAAGACGCGCCTCGATCCATAGGGCACTTTTTCGACGTGACGCGTTTTTTTAACTCTCTGACCCCCGGGCAATTGGTAGGCGTTCTGGCAATTTTCCAGATTATTGTTCTCGTTACCCTGCCCTATGCATTCTCATCGGCACCGCCAATTGATGTTGTTGAAGGGTTGGTGTGGGCACCCCATTGGCTAATTGGAACTTATAAACATCCGCCCCTCCCTTCATGGATCATTGAACTCTCTGTTTTGATCACACGCGATGTGATCTTCGGACCCTTCCTCGCTTCGCAAATCAGCGTGGCGATCACTTACGGCCTTATTTTTCTTCTCGGGCGTTTATTGATGGATCCCGTTCGTGCAGCCACCGGGACAGCACTCATCGCCGCGAGTTTTTATTTTACCGTTCCAACAATTGAATTTAACCACAATGTTATTCAACTGCCACTTTGGGCCGGAACAATTTTTATCTATGCCCTTCTGCGCAAGACTCCGGCGTCGTGGTCGAAATGGGTCCTTTTTGGACTCATATGCGGTTTAGGCTTTTATGCGAAATATTCATTTGCTCTTTTGATTGGCGTTCTTCTTCTCGCTAGCCTTGTTGAAGCCTCAATGCGAAGCGTATGGTTGACGGGAGGGCCCTATCTCGCAATGAGCACCGCACTCATCGTAATCGCCCCACACGTGATATGGTTGATATCGCATAATTTTGAACCATTCTATTATCTCGCAGATCGCGCCGGATCGCCCACCGCATCAGAGCCTTTATGGTTCTTGGGCGCACAATTCGCCGATCACGTACCAATGATCATTCCGCTATTATTCGTGGGATTCTGGACACTAAAGCAGGCAGAAAAAATCCCTACTGAACATACTGATAAGGCTTTCTTGCGCATCGTTACTTTGCTGCCTGTCACACTCACTGTAATCTTCGCACTCATCAGCAACAACCGCATAAAAGACATGTGGGGTATGTCGATGTTCACAGCGCTTGGCCTTTTGATTGTTATGGAAACAGGCCGTAAATGGTCGATTGCAATGATGAGACGAGCGATGTTTGCATCGGTCAGCTTGATTATGCTTGTTGGTGTTGGTTTTGTTCTTCATGCTCAATTTGTTTTTGGTGGCAATACACCACGAACAAATTGGCCCATGCGTGAATTATCAAACGAAGTTCATACGCTTTGGAAAAGTTCGACGTACTCACCCCTATCAATTATTGGGGGTACACCCTGGCTTGCAGGATTAGCAGCAGTTGAAACACCGCTCCGCGATCAAGTGATTATCGGCGAAACACTCGATCATTCACCCTGGATTTCAGCGGAAGAATTAAAAACCAAAGGCGTCGTATTTTTATTCTCAGGCGCACGAGAAAACGCACCAGCACTTTGTTCAGGCCCCGTTTTAAAAGATATATTGAAAACTCAAACACCCGATGGGCAACAAATCACCGCCTTTATGTGCTTGCCATCATCATGATTTGATATGCGTGACGCGCGGTAGAATCGGTCTATCTGTTTTGAGATCCAAAATCATTTCAAGCTGATGCGCAGCGGCGAGCAATTTTGCTTCGCCATTCGCCGGACCAATCATTTGCAACCCAACCGGCAGCCCCTCTTTCGTAAAGCCACAGGGCAAGGAGATAGCCGGACACCCGGCAAGCGTGGCGACTGCGACGATCAGAAGCCAATCAACATAGGTCTCGAATGATTTGCCTTCGCACGACATGACTGCGCGTTCTTCAACCGGAAAAGGTGGCACAATCGTAGCCGGGCAAATGAGCACGTCATAGCGCTCAAAAAAACGTGCAACGCGCTGCATCAAAGCCGTACGTGCCAATTCAGCATGGATGACATCCGCTATGCTTAATGCAAGGCCTTTCTCCGTGTTCCAGATCACTTCTGGCTTTAAAGCATCTCGATGATCGCGCATCAAATCGCGCATGCCGATGGCATAGCTCTGTGCACGCAAGGTTTGAAAAATTGAATAGGCATCGGATACATCAGGATGCGCGTCTTCAACAGACGCACCAGCCTTTTGAAGTTGTTCAGCGGCTTGACGCGTGATCCGCCTGACTTCACGATCAACCGGCGTGATACCAAGATCTTCTGAGAAGGCAATGCGTAGTGATTTATTCCTGCTCTCAATCGATTTCAAAAAAGATGTTCCGGGGCGCGGTTTTGATAGGGGATCACGCAGATCATCGCCACTCATCGCATCAAGAAAAAAAGCGAGATCTTGAACTGTTCTTGCCATCGGCCCTTCAACCGAAAGGCTTGAATCAAAACGCCCGCCGCGCGTAAATGCCACACGCCCCGGCGTGGGCCTTAACCCGACTACATTATTGAAACTCGCAGGATTACGAAGACTACCACCAAGATCCGAACCCTGCGCAAGCCACGCCATGCCTGTGGCTAACGCCACAGCAGAGCCGCCTGAAGAACCTGCAGCAGAGAGCGATGTGTTGTAAGGATTACGAGTCGCACCAAAAACAGGATTAAACGTATTGGCGCCTGCACCAAACTCCGGCGTATTTGATTTAGCATAGATCACGCCGCCCTCTGCTTCGATATGTTCAACCATCAAATCCGAAGTGTCAGGAATATAGTTCGCGAAAATCGGTGATCCTTGCGTGGAGCGCACGCCGGCTACATTAGTAAGATCTTTGATCGCAACCGGAATACCGCCCAAGACTCCACGCTCTGCAATGGATTTATCCATCAAACACCGTGCATGCTCACGCGCACGATCAAAACAAAGTGTCGGCAACGCATTCACGTGGGGATCAACTTCAAAGATGCGCTCTTCAAGTGCATCAAGGCAATCAAGCGGCGTGATCTCACCTTTTTCAAGGAGCACATGAAGTCTTAGCGCTGAGTGATTGATCAATTCAGAATTGGCCATCAAGATCCTGCCTCTATTCATCGATAGACCCTGAATTTCTCACGCCTACCCTACGCTTTGCAAGCCATGCAGGGCAGACGTGGCAATTGAACGCTTGGCGAAAGGCTAATAGATCGACTAAATAACAAATCATATCAAACTCAATCAGAAGTGAACCGACGTGACCAAGATTCTGCTCATCCGGCATGGCCAATCGACTTTCAATGCCCATTACGAAGCCACGGGTGAGGATCCTGGCCATTTTGATGCGCGTTTGACCGAGCTCGGCCATCGGCAGGCCAAGGACGCTGGTCAGCGTCTCGAAAATGAGTCAGTTGATCTTATCATCACTTCGCCCTTGAGCCGCGCCATTCAAACAGGTCTCAATATTTTCGGTCATCGTTCAATTCCCTTTCATGTGACCTGTCGCCATAGGGAAAGGCTTGAGAGCTCGGGCGATATCGGACGTCCGCCGCACGAATTAAAGCAAGATTTTCCGCATCTCGATTTTGATCACCTTGATGACCCTTGGTGGCATCATGAGCCCGATATGCGTGGCCGCTTCGCGGTAGAGCCTTATGAAACATTTCAAAAACGCGTGGCTCATTTTAACGAGTGGTTGAAATCTCATGCGGGGCAAAGCATCGCGGTGATTGGACACGCGACATTCTTCCACGCATTGACAGGTCAATGGTTGCAGAATTGCCAAGTACTGCCTTGGGTACCAAAAACGTAGAAGGCTTCGACGCCCTTTAATCGACGTCATTTTTTATGAATTGAACCGGGAAGACTATGTCGCACGCGCCGCTGCCTTCAAAAACCATTTGGACGATCCTGACAGGCACAATGATCGCCATGTTTTTGGGTGCGCTTGATCAAACGATCATCGCGACCGCACTTCCGACCATTGGGCGAGAATTGGGTGATTTTGATTCCATTTCATGGGTGGCGAGCCTTTATCTTCTCGCAACAACAGCCGTAACACCGCTCTATGGCAAGATCAGCGATATTCATGGTCGACGTATGACGATGCTCGCAGCGATTGCCATTTTCACCATCGGTTCGATTGCCTGTGCCTTGGCGCCCACAATGTTGACGCTGATCATTGCGCGCGGCATTCAAGGTTTAGGCGGTGGCGGCTTGATCTCGCTCTCTCAAACGATCATTGCGGATATTGTCGCACCGAAAGAACGGGGCAAATATCAAATCTTTTTCTCAAGCGTTTATCTGCTCGCAAGCCTCATGGGACCAATGCTTGGTGGCTTTCTCACAGAGCATCTTCATTGGTCTTTCATTTTCTGGATCAATCTGCCCATCGGCTTGATTGCGTGGATTATGACTACGAACACGCTAAAGCTTTTGCCAATCCATCATCGTCCGCACCGGCTTGATATTCCGGGTTCGGTTTTGATTGTGCTGGCGACAATCACATTGATGCTCGCTCTCGACGAAGGCGGTGTCAGACTGCCTTGGTCATCGCCTTGGATCATCGGCACGCTCGTTGTTTCTTTTGTGCTTTGGATCTTGTTTGTTATACGCATTCGCGCAGCAGAAGAACCCCTCATTCCGATCGAGATTCTTGCCAATCCGGTTGTTTCAACCGCCACCATTGCTGCTCTTTTCAGCATGGGTACTTATGTCGCAACAACGATTTTTATGCCAGTTTATTTTGAATCCGCACGCGGTATGAGCACTTCGGTTTCTGGACTTGCGCTCATGCCCTTTATGGTTGGCACTGTTGTGGGTGCAACCTTGGCCGGACAAACCATGGGGCGCATCACACATTATAAGCGCTTACCACTTGCTGGCACGTTAATCGCAGCCCTCGCCGCGCTCATCATCGCTTTTTATCAAAATCATATATCAATTGTGGCACTTGAAGCGCTCTTTACGGTGATTGCCATCGGCCTTGGTACCGTGTTGCCGACAACGACAGTTGCCATTCAAAATGCCGTTAAGTCGCATCAATTGGGAACCGCGACAGGGGCGATGAATTTCTTTCGCCAATTAGGCAGCGCGTTGCTTGTGGCTGTGTTTGGTGCGATACTTTTGAATGCGGGACAAGTACCAACGGAGACCGCGGCTGAAGCTGGTGATCGATTCTTTGTGATGTTTCTTGCAACGGCCATCGGCTTTGCCATTTCATTTTTGGCTCTGTTGTTTATGGAAGAGAAGCCGCTACGGTCTTCGGGAAAAGAAGTGGCCGACGCGGTTATTGTCGATTAAGACACGATCCGTTTTGTAAAACGGAGAGCCCGATCTCTGCAAAACGTTCGGCGAGCGGCGCAATCTCTTCTGCATTATTGCCCGCCGCATTGCCGAGCCGCGCACGATCGGCAATGCCAACAAAAATCACTGCAAAGCGAAATAGTGCAAAAGCGATATGAAAAGGTTCAAACGTGACCGCGTGCTTCGATAAACGCATATAGAATTGAATGAATTCTTCTTCGCTGGGTATGCCGAGGCGCTGTAAATCAAGGCTCGCGATACCACCATAATCCTTTGGTGTTGTGCGCCAGGCCATCGCTATGAAACCGAGATCCGCAAGCGGATGACCAAGCGTTGATAACTCCCAATCAAGAATGCCAATGATGCGCGGCTCTGTTGGATGCACCATCAAATTACCCATGCGATAATCGCCATGAACAATTGAAACGCATCCATTCTCTTTGGGAAGCGCGCATGTGAGATGTTCAATCAATTGATCAAGCGCTGGGATTGGTTTCGTAATCGATTCACGCCATTGCTTGGACCAGCGTGTAAGCTGGCGCTCGAAATAATTTCCGGGGCCGCCGAAATCTGAAAGCCCCACGGCTTCGGGATCAATCGCATGAAGTGCTGCGAGCGTTTCTGCGATCGAATGATAAAGCGCGCGACGATCTTCGTGTGAAAGATTTAGCAAAGCCGCATCATGAAAAATACGACCCTCAAGACGCTCCATCAAATAAAAGGGCGTACCTAGGATTATCGTATCGGCGCAAAAGAGAATCGGTTTAGGAACAGGGATATTTGTTTTGGAAAGCGCATCTAAGACACGATATTCGCGATCGACTGCATGCGCGCCCTTCAAAATAGGGCCATGCGGTTGCTTGCGTAAAACAAATTTTTTCGTGCCGACTGTGATGAAATAAGTTGGATTAGACTGCCCACCACCAATTTGTTCAAACGCTTTCAACGGCGCACCAAAATGCTCTTTCACAAAAGCAGCAAGCACATCATGCAGGATCTTATCTGTCATGAATTAACCTTGGCCTACCGGCCATGACCAAAAGCGCTCGCCCTCTTCTTGCAGAAAGCGATTGAGCACCATTTTCTGCACCTCATCCGCCCCATCAACAAGGCGCGCTTGGCGTGCATAGCGATAAATCCATTCGAGCACTGTATCTGTTGAATAGCCGCGTGCGCCATTGATTTGAATGGCTATATCGGCGGCATCATGAATGAGTTTTGCGACATGCATTTTCGCCATCGATATTTCTTTGCGGGCATATGAGCCCTGATCAAGCGCCCATGCGGCTCTCATCACGAGCAGCCGTCCAATCTCGATACGCATCGCGATGTCACCGAGCATCATCTGCACGCTTTCGCGATCCGCAAGCTTGATCCCGAACCCTTCGCGCTTCGAGGCATAATCGCGGGCGATTTCAATCGCGCGTTTTGAAAGGCCAAGCCAACGCATACAATGCGTAAGACGCGCAGGCCCCAGACGCGTTTGCGTGACCTTCAGCCCCTGCCCTTCCGCACCCAGAATTTGATCTTCACCAACAACAAGACCGTCAAATTTTAATTCGCAATGACCGCCATGCTCTTCCGGTCCCATAATGCCGATGCGACGAATGATCTCCCAACTCGGTTGATCTTTATGAAAGAGAAATGCGGTGAGCCCATGACGCGCATCATCCGATGTACGCGCGATCAGAATGAAATGCGAAGCGTCTTCAGCACCCGTGATGAACCATTTGTGACCCGTGATTATATAATCCTTCCCGATTTTTTCAGCACGCGTTTGAATCATGCCAGGATCAGACCCGCCACCGGGATGCGGCTCGGTCATCGCAAAAGCCGAGCGCACTTTACCTTCAACAATCGGCTTCAACCATTTTTCTTTTTGTGACGGCGTGCCGAGCGCTTCAAGGACCATCATATTGCCGTCATCAGGTGCCGCGGAATTAAAAACAACCGGCCCGAAGATGGAACGGTTCATCGCTTCGTAACAAACAGCCATTCCGATTTTGCTGAGACCCTTGCCGCCCGTCTCTGGCTTTAATTGCAAACACCAAAGACCTTCATCGCGCGCTTTTGCGCGCAAGCGTTCAAGCAAAGGAAGAGCGATATTGCCATGCCCATCATAAGAATAGGCTTCGCTTTCAAGCGGCAGAAGATGCGCTTCGACAAAAGCGGCGATGCGCGCGCGATAGTCTTCAACCGAGGGCGTGATCGTGAAATCCATCGAAGCGATCCTGTGGTCTGATACGCTTCAAGATAGCATGGTTTTCACGATGCCGAGAAGACCTTCTCATCAACGCGTAAAAACAGTGAGCGTGCGCTCAAGCGCGCAGACGCTCATTTTTCGGATCCCATGCACAATCGGCCAGGATCCGCATTTTACGCGTGTTACCCATCATCAGCACATCAAATTCGGTTCCGGCTGCGGCAAATTCCGGATCGACATAGGCAAAGGCCAGCGACTTGCCAACGGCGTGACCATAGGCACCGCCCGTCGTAATGCCCACCAAGGCATCATCTTTATAGACTGGTTCATTGCCATATGAATCATTATCAAGCGCATCAACCTCACAATAGACAAGCTGAATACGCGCGCCTTCCTGTTTTGATTTCAAGGTGCCCAGCTTACCAATAAAATCTTTGTTGAAATCAACAAAACGATCCATCGCACCTTCAATCATCGTGACTTCATTGGTGAGTTCGGAACCCCAACCGCGATAGGCTTTTTCCATACGCAATGAATTCATTGCATAAGTACCGAAGAGACCAATGCCATGCGCTTTTCCAGCATTCATCAAAGCTTGATAGACTTTCGGCATCTCCTTCATCGGGCAGTGCAATTCCCAACCCAATTCTCCGACATAATTGACGCGCACGAGACGCACGCCCTTAACATTGGCAATGGTTGCCTCTTTACCCGTGAGCCAACGGAAGCTTGCATTGGTCAAATCAATATCGGTTACCTGTGCGAGTACATCACGCGCTTTGGGGCCGGCAAGAACAAGAACGCCATAATCATCAGTGATATCGGTGATGGTGACTTTCTCGCCTTTTTCAACGCGCCAGTTCAATTGATCAAAATCATGCAATTGAGCAACCGCCGCTGAAAGCACGTAAAAATGATCTTCCGCCAAACGTGTCACTGTGATCTCGGACTCAATAAAGCCATTCTGATTCAGGAGATGACCTAAAATCACGCCGCCATCTTTGGTGGGAATTTTATTCGCACAAATGCGCGAGAGGAACGCGTAGGTACCCGCACCCATCACGTCATATTTCGAGAAGGTCGAGAGATCCATCAAACCGACGCGGTTGCGTACTGTTTCGCATTCTGCTTTCACCGCATCCCACCAATTCGAACGCTTGAAGGAGAAGACTTCTCCTTTGCCGCTTTTGTCATACCAACGTGGACGCTCCCAGCCGAAGATTTGGCTGAATTGCGCGCCTTCATTTTTAAGCGTTTCATAGAGCGACGATTTGCGTAAGCCACGACCAACCGTGTGTTGCTCGCCGAGCTTATAGCAATAATACATGTGATGATAATCGGCGATGGAAACTTCTTCCGTGTAGTCTTTATCCGCCCAATTGCCGAAACGACGTGGATCAAATTCGCGCATATTGATTTCGGCCTGACCATGCACCATCCATTGCGCGAGATATTTACCCGCACCACCGCCTTGGCAAATGCCTATCGACGCGCCGCAATGCATCCAATAATTTTTCGGTCCTGAAGCGGGGCCAGAGAGATAAACGCCATCAGGCGTATGCGTGATCGCACCTGAAATAACACTCTTCACGCCCGCTTCGCCAAAGAGCGGGAAACGCTCAATGCAGCGCTCGAGATACGGCATCAACCGTTCTAGCTCGGGCGCAACGAGTTCGCTTTCAAAATCCCACGCGGGGGGCTTGCCATCCCAACAAACATGCGCCGTTCCTGTTTCATAAGGACCGATCAACACGCCATTGGTTTCTTCACGCAAATAGGCATGTGACCAAGGATCACGCACGACAGGCAATTCCGGCTCGTGATCAATCAAAGCCTGCAACGGTTCGGTGATGAGATAATGATGGAGCATGTTTGAAATCGGCACATTATGACCGGTCCACGAACCGACTACATCGCAATATGAGCCCGCGGAATTCACAACATGTTCGCAGATGATATCGCCTTCATCGGTGATGACCTTCCACTCACCGGACGGCAGCAAGTGAATATCGGTCACAAGAGTGCGGCGATAAATTTCAGCGCCAAGCTTACGCGCGCCAGCCGCCATGGCGTTGGTGATATCGGCCGGCGCGACATGGCCGTCCGTGACCGTTAAAAATGCCGCTTTCACACCATCAAGATTGAGGAACGGATGAACTTTGCGGATTTCTTCCGGGCCAATGATGTGCGCTTCGTAGCCCGCGAGTTTTGAAACGCCATAGACTTGATTGAGCCAATGCACTTCTTCATCCGTGCAGGCGAGACGCAAACCACCACACCCATGCCAACTCACCGCATGGCCAGTAAGCTCTTCAAGCTTAGGATAGAGCTCGGTGCCATAGACATGCACTTTCGTCATGTTCAGCGAGGAATTGAAATGCGGGCATTGCCCCGCCGCATGCCAAGTGGAGCCCGAGGTCAGTTCGCCTTTCTCGATGAGGACAACATCGCTCCAGCCTTCAAGCGCGAGATGGTAGAGGAGACCAACACCCATCACGCCGCCACCGACAACCACCACCCGTGCATGAGATTTCATCACCCGTCTCCCTCACAATTCTTGTTCCTGATTTGACGAAAAGCTTATCGTGGATGCAAGGGGTCAATCCCGTCGAAGCGACAAAGATCATCCTTGATTCGCCTGAAAATAGGTCATGCCCAATACCTATCCGGGCGATACTATGCTTTTATCGCTTCAAACGCTTAAAAAAGGGCGCCCGACGGCCCCGCGCGCCCGATCAGGTTTGATGAAAGACATGAATCGGAGTCATGGGTTTTACGGGAAGGTTCTCGCTTACCTTCGTAGGCTCTATCCGCCGAAACCAATTGCTTCGCGATTGACCACAAGTGCCGGATCAAGTCGCCCTTTGAAACAATCCAATGCATTTTGAATGGATTTGACCGCCATGCGGATCGCGGACTCAGTTGTCAGCGATGCGGTATGGGGACTGATATAAACATCATCGCGCTGAAGTAAGGGATGTGTTGACGGAGGCGGCTCCTCCGCAAATACATCAAGTCCCACACCTGCAATCGCTTTTTGATTGAGCGCCTCAAGCAAAGCGACTTCGTCAATAAGACCACCACGCGCCGTGTTTACGATAAGCGCGCTCCGTTTCATCACGTCCAGTTCAGCTTTACCGATGAGAGGTTGATCGCCTGTCTTCGGCGCATGAAGACTCACAAAATCTGCGCATTTTAATCCGTCATGCAAATGAGAGACGGGCTCGGCACCAAGTTTGGAGATGATATTTTGCGATAATCCCGGATCATAGGCGATGACATTCATGCCAAACCCACGCGCCATGCCGAGCAAATGACGCCCTATTCGCCCCAGTCCAACAATCAACAAAGTTTTTTCAAATAGCTCAACGGGATCAAATTTATTCCGCAATGCCCAGTGGCCATCACGAACCGCATGATCGTAATGTTTTATTCTTTTAGACAGTGAAAGCATCATCATCATCGCGTGCTCGGCGACTGCACGTGAATTCACGTCACCGACAATAGCTAATGGAATTTTTCTTATGTTGAGCGCCTCGACATCAACCGCGTCGTAACCGACACCGTGACGAGATAAAATTTTCAGACGCGGTGCGGAGGCGATGGTCTCTGCGCGCACGGGTTGGGTGCGCACGACAAGACCATCAGCCTTAGGCATCAGAGCCGCATAAGACTCATAAGTGAGATCCGGAACATAGTCATAAGTGGCATCGCTTTGCTCTTTGAGGAGCTTAAGTCCCGCCTCATGAATATTGCCCGCAACAAGAAGATGCGGCTTCATTGAAATCACTTTCTCATGAATGACTGCAGAGTGACCAAGGTGTCCTCATCTGCCGCTTGGAGCATTACCAAGACAAAGCCGGAGTCTTAACCGGTGCATCCCAAAGGCGAATTGATTCATCATTGAGCGCTGTCAGCGTGATGGAGCATCCTGCCATTTCAAGCGAGGTGACATAATTTCCAACAAGACTACGTGCAACGGTAATGCCCCGGCCGCCTAAGATTTTCCGAACCGAATTGGCCATCAGATACAGTTCCATACCGGGCGTGCCACCAAAGCCATTCACTAGCAACAAAACAGGTGCGCCCGATTTCAAAGACATATCGCTCAAAATCGCACCTGTCATTTCGGCAGCAATGTCATCAGCACTTGCAAGCTTCACACGACGACGGCCCGGCTCACCGTGTATGCCAACACCCATTTCCATTTCATCCTCGCCAAGCGTGAATGTCGGCTTGCCTGCAGCAGGCACGGTGCAAGAAGTCAGCGCGACACCCATTGAGCGCGTACGCGCATTCACATCTTTACCAAGCGCATGAAGTGCTTCGAGATCACGGCCTTCTTCCGCCGCAGCACCAATGATTTTTTCAACAATCATAGTGCCAGCAACACCACGACGACCTGTAGAATAAGTTGATTTCTCGACCGCCACATCATCATCCGTGATCACGGACAGAACTTTGCCCGATGTCATCTCGGCGGCCATTTCGAAATTCATCACATCGCCCTCATAATTCAAGACGATGTAAAGAACGCCTGCCCCTGTATTCACATTTTCAGCGGCGGCGAGCATTTGATCCGGCGTGGGCGAAGTGAATACTTGGCCCGGACAGGACGCGTCCAACATGCCATGACCCACGAAACCCGATTGCAAAGGCTCGTGACCGGATCCACCGCCAGATACGAGCGCCACTTTGCCTTGCTTCAATGTTTTACGACGAACAAATTTATATTCGTCACCCAAAGATAAAATATCATTATGGGTTGCAACAAAACCATCAAGGGCCTCGGTCAAAATTGTATCGGTACTGTTGATAAGCTTCTTCATGACGTCCCTTCCTCTCTCATGATTTTGACTCTGAATCATCAAGAATTCTTACAAGATGACGAGCCATGATTTCAAAAAGTGTTTCCAACATTTGATTTCGCGTCGCATCTCCAAGATCAGGAAGTTCAACGGTGATCCGTCTCATGGCGGCTTGCGAACTAACGAGACGCAAACGGCCCGGATGCGCTTGCTGATAACGATCAAGAAATTTACGTTTCTCTTTATCTGAAAAATGGCACACATCAAAGAGCGTATCGAGATGCGTTGCCGGGATCGGCATGGGATAGGCCGGATTGGCAATTTGCGAAATGAAAGAGCGATTTTTTCCAAGCGCTGTCGCAAGCCTTTGCCGTGTTCCCGAGGGGCGAATATCAAGCACTTGCTTCAAAATCTTTTTATATTCGGTAAGCGCTGACGGATCGCCACGAAGAGGAATGGTCTCAGCCATGACGCGTCCTCACCTCTTCAAAACTGAAGTGAGTGATTGCAAGCTTCACACGACCAACCAATGACGGCGCCACAGAAAGACTGCGAAGACCTGCTTCAAGCAAAAGCGGAATGAGATCGGGATCGCCTCCCGCGTCACCACAAAGGCTCACATCACATCCACTGTGCTCACCATGTGCCGCGACAAGCTCGATGAGCTTTAGAACAGCCGGATGACGCACATCTGCAAGGGATGCCACCGCGCCGATATCACGTCCGGCCGCCGTTGTGTATTGCACGAGATCATTTGATCCGATGGAAAAGAAATCGGATTTGAAATGTGAAACGGCTAGTGCGGCGGCAGGCACTTCAACCATCATGCCGAGAACTGGCATATCCGCATTCACGCCGCGCGCTTTAAGCGCCTCGTATTCTCCCTGAAAAAGTGCCCGTACATGATCGAGCTCAAACGGGACTGTGATCATTGGTACCATCACTTTAAGCTTCCCGTGAGGCGCGGCTCGCAACAAAGCGCGAATCTGAACACGAAACACATCAAGCCGTTGCAGCGAAAGACGTACGCCGCGAATGCCTAGAAACGGATTGCTCTCACCATCAACGGTAAGCCCTTTGATCGGCTTATCGCCACCGGCATCAAGCGTACGAATAGTGACGGGGCGCGCACCCGCCCATTCGAGCATCTGACGATAGGCTTGATATTGCGTGTCCTCATCAGGAAGCACCGGCCCTTCGCCGAATAAAAATTCGGTGCGTACCAATCCGATGCCGTCACAAATTTTTGGATCAAGACGGTCGAGATCTTCAACACCCGCAATATTGATCAAAACAGAAATTCTCGTTCCGTCTTTTGTCACAGCATCTTCTGCTTCAAGTGCTGTGGCTTTAAATGCGATCTCCTCATCAGCCGATTGTCGCTTTAGAAATTCTGCGCGGGTTTCATCTTGCGGTGAGACAATCACTTGACCCAACGCACCATCAACCAAAATGAGCGAGGATGCTGAATCGGGGATTTCACCCAATCCCACAATCATCGGAACACGACGGGCGCGCGCCAACATCGCGACATGACTTGTAGGACTTCCCTCGGAGAGAAGAATCGCACCACCACGTGACCAATCAACCGACAAGAACCGTGAGGGTGCTAAATCACGCGCTACGATAATCGCGCTAGGCGGAACAGAGAATTGCGCATGCGATCCATTGAGATGATCGAGAACGGTATCCCGAATGTCTTCGAGATCAGCTGTCCGCGCGCGAAAATATTCATCATCACCATTACAATAGATTTCAATTTCCACATCAAGCGCTTCACGCCACGCCTGATCCGCCGGAAGCCCCGAAGCAATCGCTTGAAAAGCGGCTTCGGACAATGCGTCATCCTCAAGCATCACAAGTTGAAAACCAAGAATCTCAGCGGCTTCGCCTTCTGCATGATCGGCTAGAGCGGAGATTGATAACAATGCATCAGAGATGGCTTTTTTTAAATCATCCGCTTCACGTGCCGGATCATTCGAAGACACACGATGCACCTTTTTTTCAACAAGGCGCACAACAGGACCGGATGCAAAGCCCGGCGAAGCGGGACGACCGGCGAGCCGAAGCTCAGCCATGATCATCCCCATCGGATTCATCAAAACGACGCTCCACGAGATCAATCAATGCTGCGATTGCCAGAGTGGCATCATCGCCTGAAGCCTCAAAATAAATTGTCGTGCCTTTTGATGCTTTTACGCGCATGATTTTGACAGGACTCTTCGCATCAATCCACGGACCTGCGGCGTCTGTTGCTACAGAGATGACAGAAGAAAACGTTTTCGCAAGCTGCGTAAGTTTTACCGATGGGCGCGCATGAAGACCCACGGCATTCGTTAAGAGAGCTGAACCCGTGACGGGCGATGTTTTTGATAATGGAGGCGCGTTCATTGCGGCGAAAGCTCCTCGGCAGTTTGTTTGACAATATCAAGCGGCGAACCGCCTGAGGCTTCCGTAGCCGCGATGACGGCACCTTCAACAATAGGTGCGTTGCAAATCACGATGCGCTGCTGCTTTGTTTCATCAATCATTTCGATGGCCATTTCGGTGTTGGTTTCAGCGCCGCCAAGATCAACAAGAACGGCCACACCTGCTTCGGACCACGCTCGATCAATGGCGTCCATGATGCGCGCAACATCAGTTCCCAAACCGCCCTCACTATTGCCGCCGGTATAAGCGAGCGGTACCGCATCACCCACCATTTGACGCACCATATCGGCAGCGCCTTCGGCGACTTTCTCGGAGTGAGAAACGATCACAATGCCAACATTCGCCATGATTGCTCGAACTCCTCAGGCGCCGAAATGTTTGGCAATGGTTGCAATCAAGAGCGATGAAGACCGCGCACCCGGATCCATATGACCAATCGAGCGATCACCTAAAAAAGACGCGCGACCACGGATCGCCTTCATCGGTATTGTTGCCTCTGCGGCTTGACGTGCGGTTTCAGAAAGATGAGAGGCAATGCCTGCACGATGATCCCATGCAGCAAGAACAGGAGCCAACACATCAAGCATTGTCTTTTGACCGACCTCCGATTTGCCGCGTGCTTTCACCGCTTCAATAGCTGATGCGAATGCGGTTCGAGCATTTTCAGAATTTGGCGATCCGCTTATCTCTTTTGCGAGAGACAAAAAGAGCGTGCCGTAAAGCGGACCTGAAGCCCCGCCTACTTTCATGACAAGCTGCGTACCAATGGCTTTCAACATATCGGGCAAAGGCCGTGAGGCAAGAGACCCAGCATCCGGAAGAAGCGATTCAAAGCCACGCTTCATATTCAAACCATGATCGCCATCACCAATCGCCCGATCAAGAGAGGTCAACTCATCTGCATGCTCGGCAATCACTTTCGCGCAATCTTCAATCAAAGCTTTTTTCAAAGCGACATCCATGGCCATTTCCCTTATCCACGAACCCGCCCAGAGCCCTAAACAGGCCCCGAAATCGTCAGATTGGGCAAAATCCATACAGAAATTCGTTTCCTACCCCCTTTTCAATGCGTTTTTATTGAGGCTGGCATTGACGGGTATGTTTAGTGAAACCCAATTTACTAAACAAAACAAGTGGAATTTTTGGGCCAAGGATTTAACTGGGCGCGGGGGCTAAATGGACTTTTCAGAAGCCAATAATGCCGCACCAATCAGGCCAGCATTATCGCCAAGCTCTGCTTTGACAATGGAGGCGGTGCGAAAAGGCAGCATTGCATGTCTCTCAATGAAAGCAAAAATTCCCGGTAAAAGAAGATCAAGATTATTAGAGACACCACCGCCAAGCACAAAGCGCGCGGGGTTGAAAATATGACTCAATGACACAATCCCGCGACCAAGCCACTCTGCCTCTTCTTCAACAAGCGCTTCAGCAAAAGAGTTGCCTCCGCGTGCAGCATTAAAAATATCAACCGTCTCGATCTCATCGGCTTGACGACCTAAAAGCAAAATATTTTGAGCCGTAGCGCGTTCACGCGCGCGTGCCAGAAAAGAAGTTCCCGACGCAAATAATTCCCAACATCCACGATTGCCACAGCCACATAAAGGGCCATTGGGATCAACCGTCATATGGCCAACATGTGCCGCCATACCGCCCTCACCACGCAGCAATTGACCATTCACAATTGCACCGCCGCCAAGGCCGGTTGAGATTGTGAGATAGATGAAATCATCAAATCCGCGCCCTGCACCTTGTTTCCATTCGCCATAGGCGGCTGCGTGTCCATCATGTTCCAACACGACAGACACACCGAGCTTTTCACGCGCACACTCTGCGAGCGGATAACCGTCAAAACCCGGAAGCAAGACGAGATTGAATGTGCGCCCTTGTTTTGCATCGAGGGGTCCGGGGCTTGAAATACCGGCACAAGAAATTTTACCGTTCGGTGTTGCGGATAACAAACGCTGCGATAGCTCGGCAATTTGCACGATGACGGCATCAGGCCCGCCCGATACATCCGTGCGCAGCGCTTCACGTGCAATAATTTGACCTGAGCGATCAACAAGCGCGGCACGCAATTGCGTACCGCCGAAATCGACGGCCAAAATCAAATCATCTGCACTTTTATTCATCGTCGCTTTAACTCTTACAATGCTTTCAACCATGCCATGCGCGTGGCAAGATCAAATGCGCCAAAAGCAAGCGAGCCAAGCACAACGGTTTCTGCACCCGCTTTGCGTAAATCAGGTACGGTGTTTTCGCGAATGCTGCCATCCGCAGCAAGCACAATACGACGTCCCGTTTTTGCGATCAATGATTTCGCTTCCTGCAAGCGTGTTGTTGCAGAAGGGTCAAGCCCTTGCCCTTTCACACCGATGGCTGTGCCAAGCAGTGTAACAAAATCAAGCTGCGGCAGAAATGATTTTATGCGTTCAACCGGCGTATCGACCTTCAACACCATCCCGGTTTTAAGACCAAGAGATTTGATATGTTCAAGCGCAGATACCGCATTCGTATTTTCGCAATGAATTGAAATGAGATCGGCACCGGCTTCGGCAAATTGATCAATCTGCGAAATCAAAATCTGATCGGCAATCATCAGATGGATGTGAATGGGCGTTGCGCTCACCTGACGAATACGGGCGACAAGATCCGGAAAGAATAGAAGCGCGGGAGCAAAATGTCCGTCGGCAACATCAATGTGAAGCACATCCGCATGAGGCGCGATTCTCTCGGTATCTTCCGCCAAACCAACGAGATCAGCCGACCACATCGAAAATTCAGCGATCAACCGATCTTTCGGCAAATTCGAAAACCAATCAGTAAGAGGCTTCGGCATGAGACACCTTTTTTAAAAACTGTGACAGAGCATTTTGAAAATCTGAAACATACCGCATCTTATCACGCACCTTTGACGTGATGAGAACGAACTCCGAATGCGGAATGAGCTTTGCCAAATCTTTCGCATAAGACAGAGGATGAATGAAATCATCCTCATGCCCGATCATAAGCGTGGGAAAAGTTATTTTTTCAACCTGCGTGCGATCAACACCAGGACCATCTACTGAGATGCATGACAAAAGGGCCGCGGTAACATGTTGCGGCGCGCGATGAAAAAAGCCTTTCAGAGAATGCAAATTGTCGGGCGCCTCCGCTTCAAGGCGCTGTGCAATTGCAGAATTGAGAAAATGCTGTTCAGCCTCTTTCGAATTCATCTTTGAGAGCAACTCACCGACGAATGCGTTCGGCTTCATATTGTCAGGCGCATAATCTGTAACCCATGCCGGACGCGCAAGGACCAAAGCGCGTATAAGCTCAGGCCGTTTGATGGCAAGGCGTAAGGAAATCGCCGCACCCATCGAGATGCCGCCTAAAATGACAGGACGACCAAGTTCAGAAATCACCTCGGCAACATCATCGGCGAATTGCTTGATTGAAAATTTTGTGGAATCGCCTGCTTCAGATCGTCCATGACCACGGCATTCGAGCGTGAGCAAACGAAGATGATTTAATTCTGGCGTCACTTCAGCGGGCTGCGCCGCTACGCCACAAAGTCCATGCTGGAAGAAGAAGGGAGCCTCACCGTCGCCATGCTCATGCAGCGCGAGTTTTACCCCATCGGACGTAATGAAGTCGCGTGATGTCATGTCAGACATCCGTTCTTGAGAAGAAGATTTTTAAGGAAGTTACAAACCTCCGGCGCCTCGTCAGACCTTAAACCATGCGTGACGAGCGGGCCATCGAAGCCGACCTCTTTCAAGCTTCGAATAAGATGATCGAAATCAACAATGCCCTTGCCGGCGGCAACAAATTGACCCTTTGCATCACGATCTTTCGCATGCGCCATCGCAAGACGTGAACCAAGTTTCGAAGTCGCGATCTCGACAAGCGCTTTCACTTCGCTTTGTGACGCGTGTTCGAATAGATTCGCCGGATCAAGAACAAGTTTTACGCACGAGGATTCAATTTCGGAGAACAAGAGCTCTGTTGCTTCGATATTGTGAACGATATTGGCAAGCTCAGGCTCAATACCAAGATATAAATCATACCGCTCAGCAATCGCCACCGCTTCACGCATGGAGGCGATCATATCGCGCCAGGCATCCGCTGATTGATTATCAGGATGGTAACGCCATTGATCATCCGCATCGCGCGTGCCGGTGCAGAGTGTGATGAGTTTCGTGCCAAGCGTTGACGCTTTTGAAGCGATCGCCTCAAGGCGTCTGAGACCCTGTTGACGAACAGACGGATCTGGATGCGCCATATTCCATGTTGCCGAGAGTCCAAAAATTTTGATCTGATGGTTCGCCGCAGCCTTTGTGACCTCTTCAGCATAACTCGCCGGAATCTCGTCGGGCATTGAAGCAATGCCCGAACACGCCCAATTATAATGCACCGCATGAAAGCCGGCTTTTACAACGGATGACAAAACATGATCAGGCGTTATACCTGAAAATGTTTTGGCAAAAATACCGAGCTGCATCAAAGTGCGCCTGTGACAGAGTCGAGACGCACGGTCTTGCCCGTTTCAACGGAGCGCGCGATCGCGATCATCGCCCGCACGGAAGCAATGCCATCAGTGATATCAGCGCCACGCATGGGCGCATCGTTCAAAATCGTATCGGCAAAAGCTTCGACCTGACGACGATAGAAATGTCCATCAGCACCAAGCGGACGAAAACTGCCCGCATCTTTCTCGCGGAAAATTTCAACATTACTCGATTTATAATACCAAGGATTATAAGTTTTGCCGATCACGCTGCCATGTTGGCCATAAATCTGGAAGCCTTCATGCCAATCCATGCGCACGGCCACTGTAAGATCGAGATGACCCAAAGCGCCATTGGCGAATTCGACATCGA
>VGCJ01000021.1 GCA_016870035.1 Alphaproteobacteria bacterium | reverse complement strand
AATTACGTGAAAATTTCGTGCATCATGTTTCATATCAATTGCGGTCACCGCTGACCAATGTGATTGGCTTCACCGAATTGCTCGCGAGTGGAACGGCTGAGCCTTTGACGAATAAACAATCGGATTACGCCGGGCATATTCTTCAGTCCTCGCACGCATTGATGGCTATCATCGATGATATTCTTGATCTCGCCTCCTTTGATCGCGGTGAAATTGATTTGTCGGTAAGCGATGTTGAACTTCGTCCGCTCATCGATGTCGCGGTGATGGGTCTTAAAGACCAGATGCGGGAATTGGGACTTGATTTAACCATTACGATTGATCCGGCAATCGGCCTTGTCTCGCTTGATGAAAAGCGGATCCGGCAGATCCTCTTTAATCTTCTCTCCAACGCGATTGGCTTTTCAGATAAAGGTCAAACCATCAGCGTCGCGGCGCGTTTAAATCAAAATGATCTCGTCGTTGAAGTGCGTGATCAAGGCCGCGGCATTCCTTCTGATCTTTTACCGCATGTGTTCGATCGTTTTGAAACTCGTAGCCGGGGCACGAAACATCGTGGTGCGGGGTTGGGACTTTCACTCGTCAAAGCCTTGGTAGAACTTCACGGCGGGCATGTCACAATCGACTCTGAAGCGAGTCGTGGTACGCTTGTAACATGTCACTTCCCGCAACTTCGTCCTTCTGACGACGCTACTAAAGCCGCATGACACGGCAAAACTCCGTTTCTTCTTCCGCTTCCATGCAATGGCGCTTTGATATTGGCGATGAACAAGACACGATCGCTTTTGCGCGGATAATTGCGCCCGTACTACAGCGCGGCGATCTTATCACATTGTCCGGTGATCTTGGCGCTGGAAAAACAGCCTTTGCGCGTGCATTGATCCGCGCACTCACTGATGATGATAAACTTGATGTACCAAGTCCCACTTTCACGCTGATCCAGACTTATGAAACAAAAAATTTCCCATTGATTCATTGTGATCTCTATCGCCTTCTTGATCCCGACGAACTAATCGAACTTGGCTTTGATGACCTATCCCATGAGTCACTCACGCTGGTTGAATGGGCAAGCCACGCGCCGGAAGTTGAACATCGCGCGGTGCTTGATATTCATCTATCTTTAAATCCCAACATATCACCTGAAGGTCGAAGCCTTGTCGTTGCGGCAAAAGGCGCGATAAGAGAACGCATCAAGTCTCCTATGGATCTAGTGGCATTGCTCGCGCCTATAGGGTGGCTTAATGCCGAAAGGCAGATGATTGTGGGGGATGCATCCGGCCGGTTTTTTGAGCGCCTGAAACAAGGCAGGAAAACTGCGATTCTCATGAATGCGCCAAAGCCATTTTCTGGCCCTGTCTTGCGTGATGGTAAAACCTATCGCGCGCTAGCATGTCTTTCCGACACGCTTTCTTCTTTTGTGATAATGGCGCACGCTTTACGAAGCGAACAAGTCAGCGCTCCCGAAATCTACGCTGCCGATGTTGAAAATGGGTTAGCACTTGTCGAAGATTTCGGCTTTGAAGGCATAGTCAGAGATCAAGCGCCCGTTTCAGAACGTTATCACGAAGCCGTATCGGTTCTTGCTCGCCTTCATTCCCGGGCGCTACCACAACGAATTGAAAGCGGCATTATGAAGTATTACTTTCTCCCTTCTTATGATCTTGAACCACTTCTCACTGAAGTTGAACTCTTTCTCGAATGGTATCATCCGGCATTTTCAAAATCACCGCTCTCTGATGATGCGCGCTCTCAATTTATGAATATCTGGAAGGATCTCATCGACCCCTGTCTTCGCGACCCTCAAACATGGACTTTACGCGATTTTCATTCACCTAATTTGTTCTGGCTTGCCCATCGCGAAGGTGATCGACGTATCGGTGTGATTGATATTCAAGACGCGGTCTATGGCCATCCCGCTTATGATCTTACTTCATTATTGCAAGATGCTCGCTTGCCCATTCCTGAAACATTGGAACTTGAGCTCATCAAGCATTATACCGATTTACGTGAGGCGGCAGACGCCTCTTTTACGCTTGATTCATTTCTGCATTCCTACGCGATTTATGGCGCGCAACGTGTAACAAAAATTTTAGGTATTTTTGTACGACTTGATCGTCGCGACCATAAACCTGATTATCTAAAGCATTTGCCGCTTATGCGTGCCTATCTGAAACGTAACCTCTCTTATCCCGCTTTGGCACCACTAAAAAATTGGTTTCTTATATTTGTCCCTCAGATCTTCGAGGGAACATCATAAAATGAAGCCGATACCGCATTCAGCGATGATTTTATCGGCGGGTCTTGGTCTGCGCATGCGCCCTTTAACGGATACAAGACCAAAACCTTTAATCGAGGTCGCAGGAAAAGCTTTGCTTGCTTATAATCTAGAATGTCTCACGTGTGCCGGTATTCAACAAATCATTGTCAACATTCATCATCTCGGTGGGCAAATTCGCGACTTCGTGAACGCAAATAACTATGCGCATGTGAAAATATCAGACGAGACAGAGCGTCTCCTTGACTCAGGCGGCGGTATTAAAAAGGCCCTTCCGCTTTTAAGGCCTGACCCGTTCTTCATCATGAACGCCGATTCCTTTTTTATAGACGGGCCGCGAAGCAATCTGCGACGCCTCGCCGATGCTTTTGAACCCAACCAAATGGATGCGATCTTGTTACTCGCGGGCGGCTTGCAGATGACGGGCTATGACGGGCTTGGTGATTTTTTCATGGATGCCCATGGCGGTCTCACACGCCGGGTCGAGCACGTTATCGCACCCTTTGTTTACACTGGCGTTGGCTTGATCAATCCGTCATTGTTTAACGATACGCCTGAAGGGCCCTTCTCGCTGAATCTTCTCTTTAACCGCGCGATTGAGAAAGGTCGGCTCTTCGGCTTGCGACTCGATGGCGAATGGCTTCATGTCGGAACACCCGATTCGATTGGCGAAGCAGAAACTCAGCTCGCTTTCGGGGAGACGACGAGGGGGCTTTGACACTGATGGTGACGGTCCGTCCGCGCGTTTTTAGCATCGTCTCGGGGCTCCCCTTTCTCCCGACCCTTGCGCAGTCTCTTTTAGCCGGCGCGATTATTCCTCAGTGGCCGCGTGATGATGATCCGCTCGTTTTCGCTGACGCTACAATCTATGTCCCAACACGACGCGCGGCGCGTGCGCTTTTAAATGAACTCGCAACCCGTTCGGGCAACGAGGCGCTTTTATTACCGCGCGTTGTGCCGCTTGGCGGGTTGGAAGATGTTGAAGATCGTTTGATTCTTGAACGCGGCTTTGAAGCCTTTGATGGCGATACACATCTTCTGCCCGATATGGATCCGATGAGACGGCGCTTGATTCTCACGCGCTTGGTTCTTGCATGGTCGAAGCAGATTTCAGAGACACTTGCCGGAGGGCAATCCACGGATTTCAATGTTTCGCTTGTCGAAGGATGGTGCGAAGATCCGCAGGGTTTCATTGTTGCGGCCACACCGCATGATGCGATTGATCTTGCGGATGCTTTGGGGACATTGATCGATACGCTGGTCATCTTTGGTAAAACATGGGCTGATCTCCACGCGCTTGTACCCAATGAAAGTGATGAGTACTGGCGCATATCAAAAAATTTTCTTAAAATCGCAGCCGCCACTTGGCCTGCTTTGAAAGAAGCAGAAGGCGTGATGGATATGGCGGAGCGTCGCCATCGTCTGTTGACGCTTGAAGCGGAACGTCTCATTCGTGAACGCCCTGCTGCTCCCGTCATCGCGGCAGGCTCAACAGGATCGATGCCGGCAACCGCTGCACTACTTTCGGCCATTGCACGATTACCAAAGGGTGCCGTCGTGCTTCCTGATCTTGATCAGGGACTTGATGAGGTCAGCTTTGGGCTTCTAACAAATGGCGATGGGCACATCAAAGAGCCCTCTCATCCGCAAGCGCAATTGGCGCATCTCCTAAAGCGCATCGGCTTGGCTCGACAAGATGTTGTATCACTGGGACACACCTCACGAGATGCCCAAGCGCGAATGACATTGTTGTCTGAAGCGATGCGCCCTGCGGAAACAACCGATTTATGGAAGGCGGCCGATCAACGCCTCACCGATGAGACATTAAATCATGCGCTCACGGACCTCACCATCATCGAAGCGCAGCATGAGCGTGAGGAAGCGCTCGCCATTGCGATTGCTTTGCGTGAAGCGATTGAGACGCCAGAGCGAACAGCGGCTTTAATCACGCCTGATCGGTCGCTTGCCACACGCGTGCGGGCTGAACTGAAACGATGGGCTATTGAAGCCGATGATTCTGCTGGAACAGCTTTAAGCGACACATCTACGGGGCTCATGGCAACGGCGCTTGGTTTAATGATGGCGCGTGATTTTGATGCCGTACCGTTGATCGCTCTTCTTGACCATGCTGATGTGAGGCTGAGGATTGACGAGAGAGCATTCGCCCGCGCGCGAAACGTCATCGATCTCGCTTTGTTACGACAACCCTTTCGTCGATCAGGTCTCGCAGGCTTGAGAGAGGCTTTATGGCGTGAGAAGTCAGATCTCCGAATTACTTTCAAAAAACGTCCGCAACAAAGATTAAGCGTAGAAGATTATGACGCTGCTTCGCGTGTACTTGATGCTTTAGAACCCATTGATAAAAAGTTTCAAGCGGCAGGTTCGGATCTCGCGCGACAACTGATTGCCCTCTCAGAAGCGCTTTTGATCATTGGCGCAAAGCCTGATGACGAACTTCATTTTGAAACACTTGATGGCGCGGCTGAACTTCTTGATCTTTTGAATTCAGCAGCGCACATCTCTACCGGATTGATTGAAGCGTCGCTTTACGATCTGCCGCCATTCTTAAATCGCTTGATGCGAGGCGTGGTGGTCGAAAGTCGTAATCGCCCTCATCCGCGCATCGGTATTTTCGGACTTCTTGAAGCGCGCCTTCTTCATCCAGATCGTGTCATTCTTGCGGGACTTGATGAAAGCATCTGGCCCCCGCAAACACGCTCTGATCCTTTTCTGACACGACCGGCGCGTGAGGCGTTGGGCCTGCCTTCACCCGAGCGACGTATCGGTCAAACCGCGCATGATTTTGTTTCCGCTCTTGGTGTTAAAGATGCGATCATCACGTGTGCGAATAAACGCGGAGGCCAACCGGTTGTCACATCCCGCTTCTTGCAAAGACTACGCGCGTTGACGGGGGAAGATCGCTACAAGACGTTAATGCAACGCGGTGAGCTTTATCTTTCATTGGCTCATCAAATTGATGCAGGCTCTGCAGCACCTACGCTTCCGCAACCTAAACCGGTTCCACCACGCGCCTTTTTACCAAAGCGGCTTTCAGTCACATCCATTGAGACGTTGCGGCGTGATCCCTATTCGATTTACGCACGCTATGTTTTAAAACTTGATCCGCTTGATCCCGTAGGACGCGACGTCAGAGCGTCCGATCTCGGAATTATGACTCATGAAGCGATCAGTGCCTTTACGAAAGCCTTTCCAGTAGCGCTTCCTGAAAATGCATATGATCAGCTGCTAAAATGTGCTGAAGTAGAATTCGCACCGCTTCAAGGACGTCCGGATTTCGAAGCTTTTTGGTGGCCAAACTTTTGCTCTTCTGCTGCATGGTTAATCGATTGGGAAGCCAAGCGCCGCCTTGAGGTCACACCGCCCCTACTCGCCGAACAAGAGGGGTCAATCGAGTTTGATATCGGCAAGGGCGAAAAGTTTCGCTTGTCCGCCCGCGCAGATCGGATTGAAATTCTGAAAGATGGCAAAGCGGCATTTATTGATTTCAAAACCGGTGAGCCGCCCGGACAAAAGCAAATCAATATTGGTCTCACCCCGCAATTAACGCTTGAAGCGGCGATCGCAAAACAGGGTGGCTTCGAATCGCTTAGCACCCGCGTGAGTCGTGAACTTCTTTATGTAAAGCTCGGTGGTAAAAAGAAGGGCTCTGTCGTTGTCGTAAAGCCGGACAAATTAACACTTGATGAGTTAATTGATCAACATTTTTCAAATCTCATATCCATGATCACTGCGCATTGGAATGAAGGTCATCCCTTCTTATCGCGACCGATTGCTGAATTCGCGCGTCGTTACGGTGATTATGATCACCTCGCCCGTGTGAAGGAATGGTCCCGTGGCGGCGATGAGGGGAGTGAGAGCGAATGAGCGCAGACTCTCTCCGCTACGACACGGACATCAAACAAAGGCGGGCTTCCGATCCGAAAGCCTCCGCCTTTGTGGCGGCCAATGCCGGTTCCGGCAAAACACATGTTCTTGTGAAACGTCTTTTGCGTTTGCTTGTGGACGGCGTTGATCCTGGAAAAATTCTTGCCCTCACTTACACAACGGCCGCTGCCGCCAACATGGCCAATCGTGTTTTCCGTGATCTATCACGGTGGGTGACACTTGATGATGAGGCGCTCACAAAAGAACTTTTCGCCCTCGATCAACAAGAACCCGACGCAGCAAGGCTTAAAGAGGCGCGGCGGCTTTTTGCGCGAGCGGTTGAAACACCCGGCGGCTTGAAGATACAAACCATCCACGCCTTTTGTGAACGCGTTCTGCATCTCTTTCCGTTTGAGGCCAATGTTCCGGCAGGCTTTGACATTCTTGATGAGAAAGCCGTTGAAGATCGCCTTCATCGCGCGCGCGATTTGGTGATCGCTTCCGCGGGACGATCCGATCCCGTTTTGCGCAACGCTCTGGCCTTAGTGATCGAAGCCACGGGCGAGAACGGTTTCAACAAAGTCATCACACCGCTCCTGAAAGAGCGCGCTGCGCGTCATGCATTACTTCAAGAGATAAACGGCAAGAATACAAGTGAATATCGCATCAAATACGCGCTTGGTTTGCGAGGTGAAGACACGTCTTTATCGGTAACGCGCGAGATTTATGAAGGGCGACTCTCTGATGAACGGCTCCGTGCGACGATGGCGATGCTGTCTCGGTCTGACGCCAAAACAGATCAGAAGACGATTGCCGCATTCGCAAAAACTATGCAACTCCCTTCGAGCGACGAATGGGAGAACATCTATTTCAATGTCTTTCTTACAGCTGAAAACACCCCGCGAGTAGCCAAGGGTCTTACGACCGTTGCTATAGATGAAATCGATCGGAGTATAAGAGCGACTTTACTCGCCGAGCAGCAACGCCTTGTTGGACTTTTAGAAAAGCGGAAAGCCACGGACTGTGCGAAGCGTTCATGTGCAGCGCTTCGCGTGGCGGGCGCCATACTTGCTCATTATAAACAAGAGAAAATCAAAGCGGGATCGCTTGATTTTGATGATTTGATTGAACGGACCAATGCGCTTTTTACGCGCGCAGGTGCGCGTTGGGTGCTGTATAAACTTGATCAAGGCATTGATCATCTGCTGGTTGATGAAGCGCAGGATACAAGCCCCGCACAATGGGACATTCTCCATGCGTTGACAGAAGAATTTCACGCAGGCGAAACGGCGCGTATGGTACAACGTACAGTTTTTGCCGTCGGCGATCCGAAACAATCGATTTATAGTTTTCAGAGTGCGGAACCCGTATCATTCTTTCTCAGTCGTTCCCTGTTCCAGAAGCGCGTTGAGGGAGAGGGACGCTCATCCTTTCATGCCGAAGATTTAACGCTATCCTTCCGTTCATCACCTGTTATTTTGGAATCGATTGATGCTGTGTTCTCTGCACCGCATCGCTATCAAGGCCTTGAGAACGATCCGCGCCCCACGAGCCATGCGAGCCAGAGAAGCAATGCCCCGGGCCTTGTCGAACTCTGGCCCTTGATTGCAGAAGAAAAAAAAGAGCCCCCGCAAAAGTGGATCGCACCGCTTGATGAACCTGGCATCGGAAGCCCGTCTGTGCGGCTCGCGATACAGATTGCCGACCATATCAAGACGCTCATCGATGCTTCATCGAAAGAGATGATTCACGATGAGAAGGGTCACCCGCGCGCCATCCGTGCCGGTGATATTCTGATTTTGGTGCGTAATCGAAATATATTTTTTGAAGCGGTCATCCGCGCGTTGAAAGATCGAGGTCTGCCTGTGGCTGGTGCTGACCGTTTGAAATTGCAAGAACATATCGCCGCAATGGATCTCGCTGTCCTTGGTTATGCGATGTTGACGCGTGACGATGATCTTTCGCTCGCCACTTTATTGAAAACACCATTGATTGGGCTCGACGATGAAGCAATGATGAAATTTGCGCCAGAGCGGAGCGGTTCATTGGCCGATGCGCTAGATGCAGTCAATGATCATGAAACTTTGATGATCGCACGCGATAAAGTGAAAGCACTTCGCGAAGCGGCTTTGCGTCTCTCACCTTTTGAGTTTTATGCGTTTGTTCTTGGACCTTTTGGCGGACGACGTGCTTTTCGCGCAAGGCTTGGTGCGGAAGCGGAAGACGCACTGGATGAATTTTTGCGGCTGGCACTCGACTATGAGCAAAAATCAATACCGTCTCTACGCGCATTTCTTGCAGAGTTTTCAGCAACGTCACTCGAGATCAAACGCGACATGGATATGGTACGCGATGAAATCCGCGTGATGACGGTCCATGGTGCAAAGGGGCTTGAAGCGCCGGTTGTTTATTTGCCTGATACGTCAGCGCCTGCAGTTCGCGCGCAACGCATCGGTCCCATCTTTGATCTCGGACGCGCGCGGGATGAAAAAATTCTGATCTGGTCGCCCACAAAGAATGACGATCCACAAATCGTTGAGAGCGCACGCGGAGAGGCAAGTGCACGTGAGGCTGATGAACATCGGCGCTTGCTTTATGTCGCGCTCACACGTGCAAGGGATCGGCTCTATATTGCAGGCACGACAACAACGCGTGCACGTGGTGAAGGCAATTGGTATGATATGATTGCCGAAGGACTCGCTGATCGCCTGAAACCGGTTGACGGTGTTTATTGGCCGGAAGGTGCGCAACGTTATGCGCAAGGCGCGTTGACAATGGCGGATCAAAAGGCGGCGCCAAGCGCGCGTGAATTTGCACCGCTTCCGCAATGGCTCTTCGCAAAGGCCGCGCCGGAAAAGATGTCTCTTCCGCCGCTTAAGCCCTCAAGTGCTTTTGATGCGGCAAATCGACCCGATCGCCCAAGTGATCGCTCGCTTCATTATGCGGCACGGCGGCGCGGCACTCTTATCCACGCGCTCATCGAAAATCTTCCCTTGCTCGCCCCTGATCAAAGAGAGGGCGCCGGTGAGCGCTGGCTCGCCGCCAAAGCGCCTGATCTTGAAGACGCGACGCGCGCTGCGCTCCTCAAAGAGTCTTTGGCTCTCATGGCGCTTCCTGTTTTGACACCTCTCTTCGAACCAAAGGCGCGGGCCGAATGTCCCATCGCCGGAACAGTAACGCTGCCCAATGGCGAGACGCGCGCGGTCTCGGGGCAGATCGACCGGCTATTTATGGATCAAGGCCGCATCATTCTCGCTGATTTCAAAACCTCCGCCCTGCCGCCGAAATCCGTGGATGACATCCCTGAAAAGATCGTGCTGCAAATGGCGCTTTATGCCGAATTAATGCGTAAAGCCGTGCCCGAAGCGACAATTTCATGCCTTGTGGTCTACACTGGGTCGCAAATGGTCTTTGAAATTGAGAGCGCCACTCTTGCAAAGGCGCTTGGCACAATTGCAAGCAGCGCTTCCCTTGACGGAGGCAGTCCACATTCATAGGTTCCGCCCGACACGGAGACCGATTCTTGATTTGGGCTCCTCCCCTTACCCGGACTTTTTGTCCATCGCTTCATAAAGGCCTCATGCCATGACCGCTCACGTCACAGACCAAAGCTTCGAAAATGATGTTTTGAAATCGTCGGAACCCGTTGTCGTCGATTTCTGGGCGGAATGGTGCGGCCCCTGCCGGATGATTGCTCCGGCGCTTGAAGAAATTTCAAATGAAATGGCCGGTAAGGTGAAGATCGTAAAACTGAATGTTGATGAGAATCCGCGTGTCGCAGCTCAATTCGGCATTCGTTCGATTCCGACCTTGATGATTTTCAAAAGCGGCCAACTCGCCGCGCAAAAAGTTGGCGCCGCTTCAAAAGGCGATCTCTCCAAGTGGATCTCCGCTTCCGTTTGATCTTTCAAAGATCAACGAAAGAAAATCAAACTTGTGAGAACAAAGGTCGGAAGCAACACAGCGCCCGACCAGAGCATATAGCCAAAAAATCCTGGCATCTTCACGCCGCTTGATCGCGCAATCGCATAAACCATGAAATTGGGCGCGTTGCCGATATAGGTGTTCGCGCCCATAAATACTGCCCCCGCTGAAATTGCCGCCAGCGTGAGCGCGCCTTCCATCATCAAATGCTGCGCATTGCCACCTGCCAATTCGAAGAAGACGAGATAAGTCGGCGCATTATCAAGGAATGACGAGAGGCCGCCTGTAAGCCAAAAATAGACTGCAGGATTGGGCGTGCCATCCAAATTTGTCACAAGAGATACAAGCGGTGCGAATGCACCCTCTGTTCCTGCTTTCAACATCGCGAGAACCGGAATCATCGTGACAAAAATACCTGCAAAGAGTTTTGCGACTTCCGTCATCGGCCCCCACGAAAATCCATTCTCGGCACGGTTATCCACTCGTGTGAGAAGAAGAGACGCGATAACGACAAGGATCATCAAAAGATTGCGTAAGAGATCTTGCCCCTCGAAGGCAATACCCATCAATGTAAAGAAGGTGCCGGGCTTCCAGATCGCGCTCATCAACACTGCGGCAATCACAATGCCGATCAAAATCATATTGATAAATCCGGAAACGGAAATGGGTGAATCAGGGGTTGGATCACGTGTCACGCCCTCTTTGCGATAGAAATAAAGATCAAGAGCGTAAAAGAGCGCCAAGACAACGCCGCCAACAAACAAAGTCTCTGGGAAAATATGTGTTGTCGTCCAGAAAAAATCGACGCCTTTCAAAAAGCCTAAAAACAGGGGCGGATCGCCAAGCGGTGTGAGTGAGCCACCAATGTTCGAAACAAGAAAAATAAAAAAGATGACCACATGAACATTATGACGACGATTATCATTCGCGCGCATGATCGGTCTGATCATCACCATCGAAGCGCCGGTGGTGCCAATGAAACTCGCAAGCACCATACCAATGACAAGCAAAAAAGAATTGGTGAGCGGCGAACCATGAATATTACCACGAATAACAATGCCGCCCGCCGGAACAAATAACGCCATCAGCAGCAAAATGAAGGGCACATAATCAAGGCCCATCGTATGAATAAAGGCGATGGAAGTGGATGCGACACCCGCACTCATCACCAAAGGCACAACCAAAAGAAGCCCCCAAAGTGTTGCAATCTTTCCTTGATGATGTTCCCAGAAATGCGGCGCTAATAACGGCCCAAGCGCAATCGACAACAACATGCCGATAAAAGGCAACGCCCAGACAATACTAAAATCACGTCCGTGAAGCGCTTCAGCCGCAAAAGCAGGCGAAGTGATAAACAGCAACCCAAATGAAAGAGGAAGAAAGAGACGAGCAACACGGCTTTTGGCTCTACGCGTATGGGCCACAATATCCATCCTCCCTTTGCTTTAGCAAATAAAGAAGGAAATTCATGTCTCTGTCTAGCGTGATTGCGCGATATCGGCGAAATGTTCAGTGAGCGGGAAGCCGAACCCCAAAGGATCATTCTCTTCAATTATAAATTCACCGCGTCCGGCGTAAAAGCTACGCCCGCCAATTTCAACCGTTACAGATTGTGACATGGGGCCCGCAACCTCACCGCGCACAAGACCTGTAAACGCTTCCCCAGAAATGCCGCGAAATACGCGCTTGACACCCGGCTTCACGAGACCTTTGGCATGATCAAGTGCCATACGCGCCGTCACACCGGAACCTGTTGGACAACGGTCAATTTGTCGCTCAGCGAAAATGCAAAGATTGTAACTCTCTTCATACGGCGAAGCGTCATCGGTTAAGATCGTGCCATAAAGAAAACCAAGATCATCGGCATCAGGATGCGAAAGCGGAATGGTTGCGCGCACGTGATCCGTCAACGCCGCAGCCGCATCAAGCAAGCGCTCAACAGGAGTTTTGAAAAAATCGAGACCGAAACGTGAAGATGGCAGAATGCAATAAAAGGCGCCGCCATAAGAAATATCGGTCGTGATCGCGCCATAATGCGGCACATCCACCACGAGATCCCGTTTTACCGGAAAAGCCGGAACGCTTTCAAAAGTCACATCGCTCACTTCACCTTTTTCAATTCGACATGCCAGACGCAAAAGGCCACAAGGCGCTTCAATTGCGAAAGAAGTGATGGGCTCTGTCTTCTCAACAAGGCCGTGATCAACAACATAACGGCCAAGCGCCAACGTGGCGTGACCGCACATGGTTGAATAACCTTCATGATGTGTGAAGAGCACGCCGAGTACCGCCTCCGGATGCGAAGGCGCGACCGGAATCACGCCATACATTCCCGCATGGCCACGCGGTTCAAAATTCATGGCGCGTCGTAGCGCATCATGATTGTCCCGCGCGTCGCGTCGCTTTTCGAGAATGGTATTGCCTTTGAGGATCGGATAATTTTTTGTGACAATGCGCACCGGCTCGCCCGCCGTGTGCATATCAACATAGCCCAATGTCAAACTCATCTGGGGCTCCTTTTGAAAAGCACTGATCCCTTAATGCGGCGGCGTTCCATTTGCAGCCAAAATTTCACCGGCGAGATAAAGCGATCCGGTGATCAGAATGCGCAAATTCTTACCTTCATTTTTTTTAATCAATGCACGAAGTGCAGACGCCGCATCATCAGCAATCGTCGCTTGCAAGCCAACAGTCTGTGCGAGTGCACAAATCTCATCTGGCGTCCGCGCTACTTTCTGGGAAGGAATAGGAATCGCTGTCAGACTTTCAGCCTGTGCTGCAAATGCGCCTAAGAAAGCCTGCGCGTCTTTAGTGGCAAGCATGCCCACAATCAGGTGAAGCGGTTTCGCTTCAATCTTATGGAGCGCTTTGAACGCGTGCGCGATGACGTCTCCGCCTTCAGGATTATGCCCACCATCGAGCCAAAGTTCTGAACCTTGCGGCATCAATTCAGCGAGCGTTCCGCGCGAGAGCGGTTGCATACGCGCTGGCCATTCGACGAGACGCATACCGCGTTCATAGGCTTCGTTAGAAATCTCGAATCCAGCCGTACGTAAAGTCGCAATGGCTGTGGCCGCATTGTTGATTTGATGCGCGCCAATCAATCGCGGCATCGGCAAATCAAGAAGCCCATTTTCATCACGATAAATCAATCGTCCATCTTCATGCTGCGCGTCAAAATGCTGCCCCGCTGCGAAAAGGGGCGCGCCAAGACGCGCGGCTTTGCGCTCGATCACTGTTTCTGCATTTGGAAAATTTTGTCGCGCGACGATGACAGGGCTCTTCGCTTTGATGATACCTGCTTTTGCAGAGGCTATCTCTTCAATCGTATTGCCAAGATATTCGGCATGATCGATTGAGATCGGTGTGATGACACTCGACCTGACTGTGTCGATCAAATTGGTTGCATCAAATTCGCCACCCAGTCCAACTTCAAGCAGAAGAATATCAGCAGGATGCTCGGCGAAAAGCAAAAAGGCCGCTGCCGTTGTCATTTCAAAAACAGTAATCGGCGCACCGTCATTGGCGCGCTCGCAGCGCTCAAACGCATCAACAAGCATTACTTCGTCGACAAGTTGGCCGGGTGCATTTTTTTGGCCAAGCCTGATCCGCTCGTGAAAGCGTACAAGATGTGGCGATGTATAGACATGAACAGATAGACCTGCCGCTTCAAGAATGGCACGCAAAAAAGCAACAGTCGAGCCTTTGCCATTTGTCCCCGCAACATGAATGACAGGCGGCAAGCGCCGATTTGGCGCACCCAGGCGTTCAAGCAGCGTGGTAATACGCCCAAGCGAAAGGTCGATCAGTTTAGGATGGAGCGCTAGAAAGCGCTCCATATAGGTTTCAGAAGTCAATGCCACGCGATGTCACTCAGCGTGCAGCCGTCACCATGATTTCAACCGTGTATTCAGGCGAAGCGAGTTTGGCTTCAACGGTTGCGCGCGCCGGTGTACAGCCGGGAGCAACCCACGCGTCCCATGCCGCGTTCATTTCAGAAAATTTTGAAATGTCAGCAAGCCAGATATTGGTGGTGATAAGTTTCGTCTTGTCGGTTCGCGCTTCCGCAAGAAGCGCATCGATCTGCGAAAGAATGTCTTTGGTTTGTTCGCCAACGCTTTTGCCTTTGGCCGTATTCGCCACTTGGCCAGCGAGATAGACCATATGGCCGTGAATGACGGCTTGGCTCATGCGCGGTCCAACACCGATGCGTGTAATGGTCATGTGAAGTGATCCTTCCCTCGTCACAAAAACTGGTGGGCTCGCAGGCACCACAATGCGCGTTTGCCCTATCCGTGATTGTCGCCTCGCGCAACCCATGAGGTGTTGCCCCCGAACGAAGAGCGCGATAGGACACGGGGCCTCACCCTTTATTGGACCTCAACTCATGGCGCTCACCCCGGATTATCTCATTGAAAGACGGCGATTAGGACAGCGCGTCAGTTTCTGGCGCTGGATGACCGCCCTCATTATCGTGATCGCGTTGGTTGGTGGCGGCCTCTATGCGTCGGGCGACGGCGAATTCGAGCGGCGCTCCGCCCATATTGCTAAATTGAAAATCTCCGGCATCATCACGGGCAATGAGGAAACACTCCGTCTCATCCATGATGTCGAGGAAAGCCGCGCCGAAGCGGTGATCATCACTATCGAAAGCCCCGGCGGCACGGTCACTGGCGCCGAGGCGCTTTATGAAGCGTTGCGTAAACTCGGGGCGAAAAAGCCCACGGTCGCGTTGGTTGGCGGTATGGCCGCGTCTGGTGGTTATATCGCGGCACTCGGGACTGATCGTATCTTTGCGCGTGAAACATCAATCGTCGGCTCTATTGGCGTTTTGTTCCAATATCCGGATATTGTTGGCTTGCTTGATCGTGTCGGTGTCAAAGTCGAGAGCATCAAATCCTCACCACTTAAAGCCGCGCCAAGCCCAATTGAAAGCGCCACACAGGAGTCACGCGCCGCCATCGCGGCGCTCGTTCAGGAAAACTTTGACTGGTTCAAGCGCCTCGTGCGCGAACGTCGCGGCCTTGACGATGCAGGCCTCGCCGCGGTTGCCGATGGACGGATCTTTACTGGCAAACAAGGGGTAACACTGGGTCTGGTTGATCAAGTTGGTTCGGTGGACCAAGCACGAGACTGGCTTGAGAAAGAGAAAAAGATCTCACGCAATCTTCCCCTCCGTGAATGGCGGCCTCATAGCTTCCCTGAAAGATTCGGCCTTTCCGGACTGGCGCGATTGAGCGGATTTGATCGCTTGGCAAACCTCATGGACCGGTTTGCGGCGACGCCCGAAACGCAACTCCTTGACGGTGTGCTGGTCCTCTGGCACCCTTCAGCGCCGTAATTTAGTCACAATTGAACCGAGCGGCCCGGCTGAAACAAGTCCTATTCGAACCAAACATGACTGAGCGAAAAGAAACGTAAACAATGATCAAATCAGAACTCGTCCAGAAAATCGCTGAACATTATCCGGATCTTTATCAGCGTGACGCCGAAAATGTCGTGAACGCAATCCTCGATGAGATTATCGCGGCCTTGTCGCGCGGCGACCGCGTCGAAATTCGTGGCTTTGGCGCTTTCTCCGTAAAGAAGCGCGATGCGCGTATGGGACGGAACCCGCGCACGGGCGAAAAAGTTTCTGTTTCTGAAAAAGTCGTTCCGGTTTTCAAAGTGGGTAAGGAAATGCGCATCCGTTTGAATATGGATGGCGCCGACGCCTGATGTGAGAAATGGGCCTCCGTGAAGACGCTCCTCAAGACAATCTTGATTGCGCCTTTCGCTCTTTTGGTGCTGGGCTTTGCTTTGGCCAATCGCAGCGCGATCACGATTTCCCTTGATCTTTTGGCGCTGTTTGATCCGCCTTTGATTTTTACAGTTCCAGTGTTTTTGCCGATCTTTCTAAGTTTGATCCTTGGCATTTTACTTGGCGGAATCACGATGTGGCTTTCCGAAGGGCGTCATCGCCGTGCGGCAAAAATTCATCTACGTGATCTTGAGCGGCAAAGACGCGAAACAGAAGAATTGCGTCGCGAGAAAAATCTTCCGCCCTTACCGCCTTCAACCATGATCGGCTGATCACTTCCACCCCAGTATAAACGGATCTTCACGATGAAAGTGATTTCGGCGGATAAGATTGACGCGGCGCTTGAACCAAGAATGCTCGCCGATGCACTGAAAGCCGCTTTTCAAACCGATATCATCGTACCTGATCGGCATCATCATGACATCGCGCGGCCCGATGCGGATGCCACGCTTCTCTTGATGCCCGCGTGGACAGGCTCCTCAGCAGAAGCGCCCTATGTCGGCACAAAAATCGTGACCATCTATCCGGCGAATGGATCAAAATCCCTGCCCTCTGTTATGGGTGCTTATCTCTTGATCAAGGGCGATACGGGCGAACCTTTAGCCTCACTTGATGGTGCGCGTTTGACGTTGTGGCGCACGGCTGCAGCCTCTGCACTTGCTTCACGCTATCTTGCCAAACCGGAAGCCTCTCGTCTTGTGATGGTGGGTGCAGGCGCGCTGGCGCCCTTCCTCATTCGCGCCCATTGCGCGGAAAGTCCGATCAAAGATGTTGCGCTTTGGAATCATCGCCCTGAACGCGCGAAAGTCGTCGCGAGCGAATTGAAAGCGCAAGATCTTCCGGTGCGGGCCGTTGACGATCTTGAAGCGGCCATTCGTGACGCAGACATCATCTCGTCAGCAACACTCTCGTCTGATGCTTTGATCAAAGGCGCTTGGCTTAAAGAAGGCGCCCATCTTGATTGCGTCGGTGCATTCAAACCTTCAATGCGTGAAACAGATGATGTTGCCGTCACGCGCGCGGATCTTTTTTGCGATACGCGCGCAGGCGCTTTGAAAGAAGGTGGCGATTACGCGCAACCGCTTGCTGCAGGGCTTATTTCATGGAATGATATTAAAGCCGATCTTTTCGATCTCTCACGCGGTACGCATCGCGGTCGCGCCAATGCCAAAGAGATCACGATGTTCAAATCGGTGGGAACCGCGATTGAAGATCTCGCCGCGGCCATCGCAGTGTGGCAACGAGTGAAGTGACACGCTTGAAGCGAAAAATTGGACAGGCGCAGCCCGGTCGTGCGACAGACATCTCATGTCTTTTATCATCAAAATCTGCGGTCTGAAAACTCCTGAAACGCTTGAAGCGGCCATCGCCGCCGGAGCGGATTGGGTTGGTTTTGTATTTTTTGCGAAATCGCCGCGGAATGTTTCGCTCGATGAAGCCGAAGCACTCGGCCAGATCGTTGGCAGCCGCGCCAAAAAAGTGGTACTCTCGGTCGACGCGGATGATGCCGCACTCGCAGACATCGAAAAAGCGCTCAAACCGGATTTCCATCAGCTCCACGGCCATGAGACGCCCGAGCGGGTGGCGGCCATCCGCGCAAAATTTGGCCGCCCGGTGATCAAGGCCATAGGCATCGCGGAGGCGGCTGACCTCGAAACCGCCCGCGACTATGAGACTGCGACAGATTGGCTGCTTCTTGATGCCAAACCGCCCAAAAATGCGACGCTTCCAGGCGGCAATGGCCTCACTTTCGACTGGCAGCTTCTCGCGGGGCTTGACCTCGAAAAGCCCTTCATGGTCTCAGGAGGGCTCGACCCCTCGAATGTGGGAGAGGCGTTTGCCATCTCTCATCCGGCGGGGGTTGATGTATCGTCTGGCGTCGAGACGGCGCCGGGGGTCAAAGATCCAGCAAAGATCCGTGCATTTATCGAGGTGGCGCGCCGCGCCAGTTGAGGATTTAAGGAAGAGACCATGACCATTCAACAGTCGCTCAATTCCTTCCGGACGGGACCGGATGAAACCGGCCATTTCGGAAATTTCGGCGGACGTTTCGTCGCTGAAACTTTGATGCCACTGATCCTCGATCTTGAGAAAGCCTATGCGGAGGCAAAGGCTGATCCAGCGTTTGAAGCCGAACTCAAAAGCTTTCACACGCATTATGTCGGCCGTCCGAGCCCGCTTTATTTTGCCAAGCGTCTGACCGAACATGTCGGCGGCGCGAAAATCTATTTGAAGCGCGACGAGCTCAACCATACTGGCGCGCACAAGATAAACAATGTGCTCGGACAGATCTTGCTCGCACGTCGCATGGGCAAGACACGCATCATCGCGGAGACTGGCGCGGGCCAGCATGGCGTTGCAACTGCGACTGCTTGCGCGCGTTTCGGTTTGAAATGCGTTGTCTATATGGGCGCGGTTGATGTCGAACGACAGAAACCAAACGTCTTCCGGATGAAAATGCTTGGCGCGGAAATCGTGCCGGTTGTCTCGGGCTCAAAGACACTTAAAGACGCAATGAACGAAGCACTTCGCGATTGGGTCACGAATGTGCATGACACTTTCTATTGCATCGGCACATCCGCAGGCCCGCATCCTTATCCGATGATGGTTCGAGATTTCCAATCGATCATCGGCAAAGAAGCACGCGAGCAAATGCTCGAACGCGAAGGCCGCTTGCCTGACTCGCTCGTGGCCTGTATCGGCGGCGGTTCGAATGCGATTGGTTTGTTTCATCCATTCCTTGATGACAAATCCGTTGAGATTTACGGCGTTGAAGCCGCAGGTCATGGCGTTGCTTCCGGAATGCATGCGGCATCGCTCAATGGCGGCAAGCCCGGCGTGTTGCATGGCAATCGCACTTATTTGCTGATGGATGGCGACGGACAGATTGCCGAAGCACATTCAATTTCCGCGGGTCTCGATTATCCGGGCATCGGCCCTGAACACGCATGGCTGCATGACACAGGCCGCGTGACTTATCTTTCGACGACAGACAATGAAGCGCTTGATGCGTTTCAGCTCTTGTCGAAACTCGAAGGCATTATTCCTGCACTTGAACCCGCGCATGCGATTGCGCGTGCAGTTGAAATTGCGGCGAAAAAACCCAAAGACCACCTGATGATCGTCAATCTCTGCGGACGCGGCGACAAGGATATTTTCTCGGTAGCCGAGCATCTCGGAGGCATGGCGTGACAACCCGTATCGATACGCGCTTTGCGGCGCTCAAAAAAGAAGGGCGCGCGGCGCTTGTCACCTTCTATATGGGTGGTGATCCAGATCCTGAAACATCGCTCAAAGTGATCAAAGCGCTGCCGAAAGCGGGCGCGGATCTCATCGAAATCGGTATGGCCTTCACTGATCCGATGGCAGATGGGCCGACGATTCAAGCGGCCGGTTTGCGTGCGCTTTCAAAAGGCATCACGCTTGAAAAAACACTTCATCTCGTGCGTGAATTTCGTAAAGACGATAATGAAACGCCGATCATTCTGATGGGTTATTTCAATCCGATCTTCATCTATGGCGTTGAAAAATTTCTCGCTGACGCGAAATCATCCGGCGTTGATGGGTTGATCGTTGTCGATTGCCCGCCGGAAGAAGATGATGAACTCTGCAAACCCGCTTTGAAAGCGGGATTAAATTTCATTCGTCTCGCCACACCGACAACGGATGAAAAGCGTTTGCCGAAAGTGCTGCAGAACACATCCGGTTTCGTCTATTATGTTTCCATCGCCGGCATCACCGGTGCGGCGCGTCCCGATCCGCAAAAAGTGGCCGCCTCGGTCGCGCGCATCAAAGCGCATACAACGCTTCCGGTTACCGTGGGCTTTGGTGTGCGCACCGCAGCGGACGCGGCAGAAATCGCAAAAACAGCCGACGGTGTTGTTGTGGGATCTGCCCTTGTCGAAGCCGTGCGGCAATCGCTTCATGCGGATGGACGCCCGACCGAACTCACCATGGGTGCGGTCACCTCCATTGTTGAAGACATCGCCAAGGGCGTTCGCTCGGTGAAGAAATAAGCAAGCATGGCGCGCAAAAGTGGATATCGGTTTTGCGATAAACACCAAGCTTAATTTAAAATTTCGAGGAGAAAGACATGGATTCGATCAACTGGATTTCCAATGTCGTCCGGCCAAAGATCCGGTCATTCCTGAAGCGCGACACGCCGCAAAATCTCTGGATCAAATGTCCGGAGAGCGGGCAGCTTGTCTTCTCGAAAGATGTTGAAGCCAATCTCTTCGTTATTCCTGGTTCGGGCTATCACATGCGCATGGCGACGAATGCGCGTTTGGCCTCCATGTTTGATGACGGCGCTTATGAAGAGATCGCACTTCCTGAAGTGCCGCTTGATCCTTTGAAGTTCCGCGATGAGAAAAAATATGTCGATCGTCTGCGTGATGCGACGGCCAAAACATCTCTCGTTGATGCGGTCAAAATCGCTTATGGCAAGGTCGAAGCGCTGCCTTTGACCATCGGTGTGCAGGATTTCGATTTCATGGGCGGCTCGCTCGGCATGGCCGCGGGTGAAGGCGTCATTAAAGGCATGGAAACGGCGATTAAAAAAAAGACGCCGTTCGTTTTGTTCGCCTCGTCCGGCGGCGCGCGCATGCAAGAAGGCATGTTCTCGTTGATGCAAATGCCGCGTACGACGGTTGCCGTGCGTAAGCTTTGCGAAGCAAAACTTCCCTATATCGTCGTCCTCACAAATCCGACCACGGGCGGCGTCACCGCGTCTTATGCGATGCTCGGCGATGTTCATATTGCTGAGCCCGGCGCGCTCATTGGCTTTGCGGGTCCCCGCGTGATCGAACAGACGATCCGCGAAAAATTACCGGAAGGATTCCAACGTGCGGAATTCTTAAAGAGCCACGGCATGGTCGATATGGTCGTGCATCGGCACGAGATGAAAGCCACGATTGCACGGCTTTGCCGCATCCTCACAAAATCCGACAAAAAAGCGGCCTGAGGCCGCTCCCGACCTTAACCGCCGCTTAAGCGCATATCGCTAATTGTTGCCAAAGCAGGCATGCCGCCTGTGCGGGGTTAAATCATTTATGGGCGAGCGGCGCGGCGCGGGTCGAGGACGGCACGAGCCCTATTTCGAAGATGATCAGCCTGAAGCTGCGCCGAAAACGCGGCGACGTGGCGCTTCATCTATGCATGAGACCGCGGAGAACCATGAGCCAGAGCGGAGACCGCAGAAGCGCCCTGCCCGCCGCCAAATGCAACACGATCAAGAAAAGTCGCATCGTGATAATGATAAGCCACGCGCCACAAAGCCGCGCCGCTCTCTCATCGGTCGTTTGTTCTATTGGAGTGTGGTGATTGGTCTTTGGGGTATCATCGCGCTCGGCGTGCTTGTTGCCTATCACGCATCGAAACTTCCGCCCATTGATCAATTGGCAGTTCCGAAGCGACCGCCAAACATTGCGATTCTTGGATCGGATGGAACGCTGCTCGCCAATCGCGGTGAGACAGGCGGACGTGAAATTTCACTCTCGGAATTGCCGCCTTATTTGCCGCAGGCTTTCATCGCCATTGAAGATCGCCGCTTCTATACACATGCCGGCATTGATCCCATCGGTATCGGCCGCGCGCTCGTTAGAAACATCATGCGCGCGGGCGGCGGCATGCAAGGCGGATCAACGCTCACACAACAACTCGCCAAGAATCTTTTTCTGACGCAAGAGCGCACGGCATCGCGTAAAATCCAAGAAGCGATTCTAGCACTCTGGCTTGAGCGCAAATATACGAAAAATGAAATTCTCGAACTTTATTTAAATCGTGTCTATTTCGGCTCGGGCGCTTATGGTGTTGAAGGCGCGGCGCAGAAATATTTCGGTAAATCTGCGCGCGAGGTCACAATTGCAGAAACCGCCATTCTCGGTGGTCTCGTGCAATCGCCTTCGCGCTTAGCGCCGACGCGCAATCCCGATGCGGCGCGTGCGCGCGCAGCGCTTGTGCTTGCCGCGATGCAGCGTGAAGGCTTCATCTCCGACGCACAAATGAAAGAGGCGCTTACACGCCCTGCTGATACACAGAAATCAAAAACCGCAAATTCGGTGCTCTATGCCGCTGATCACATTATTGATCGTCTCGATGATTTGATCGGTTCAATTGAAGGCGATCTCATCGTCACAACAACATTGAATCCGATGATGCAAGCCGCGGCTGAAAAAGCTTTAACAGATGAGCTTACGGCCAAAGGTCAAAAATTCGGCGTGAGCCAAGGCGCTGTGCTTGCGATGGATCCTGACGGCGCCATTCGCGCGTTTGTTGGTGGTCGCAATTATAGCGAAAGCCAATTTGATCGTGTCACGAATGCGCGACGTCAACCAGGATCGGCCTTCAAAGCCTTTGTCTATCTGGCTGCACTTGAGAAAGGTTTGACACCCGATACAATGCGTGAAGACGCACCGATCAATGTCAAAGGTTGGCAACCCGAAAATTATGCTAAAGACTATCGCGGTCAAGTGACCCTTACCGAAGCGCTCTCACAATCTTTGAATACAGTCGCCGTGCGTCTTGGTCTCGAAGTCGGCCCACGCACGATTGCAACAACAGCGCAAACATTAGGAATTCATTCGAAGCTTGATGCTAATGCCTCAATCGCGTTAGGGACATCGGCCGTCACACCGCTTGAACTTGTTTCAGCCTATGCGACTTTTGCGAATGGCGGCGTGAGTGTCGAGACTTATGTCATCACGGAAGTGATTACACGCGAAGGTGATCTTCTCTATACCCGTCCAGACGCATCCCCGCATCAAGTGATTGACCCAACAATTCTTGCCAATTTCAATGTCATGATGCGCGAAACAGTGAAGAGTGGCACTGCGAAAAAAGTTGACCTTCCTGGATGGGATGTAGCGGGCAAGACGGGAACGAGTCAGGATTTCCGCGACGCATGGTTTATCGGCTATACCGGCGCACTCGTCACCGGCGTGTGGCTGGGCAATGATGATAATTCACCAACAAAACATGTGGCGGGGGGTAGCCTGCCGGTTGAAATTTGGTCACGTTTCATGAAACAGGCGCTTGCTAAAACAAAACCTGTGATACTGCCCGCAAGTGATTTGCCGCAATCAGATCTTTTCTCTGTGCTTGGTCGTGCGCTGTTTGGTACGCAATCGCAAAATAACAATGCGCCGCAAAAAGGGCCGTTGCTCTTACAACCGCAACCCGTCACAATACAATCGCAATAAATCAAATATAACGATGAAGCCCCGCGCCGTGGCGCTTCAACCATGCTTCGGCTTTCTTGTAATCAGGATAAAGCGAAGCGACAATCGACCAAAAACGTGGTGAATGATTAAGCTCTTTCAAATGCGCCACTTCATGCGCAGCGAGATAATCAAGAATTTCCGGCGGCGCGAAAATCAAACGCCATGAAAAGTTCAATCGTCCATCAGCCGAACATGATCCCCAGCGACTTTTTGTGTCCTTAAGCGCAATGCGGCGCGCGGGAATTCCTAGTATTTTTGTGTAACGTTCGACCGCCTGATCAAGCGCGACTTGCGCTTCTTTTTTCAAAAAATCACGAATTCGTCGTGGCGTATGATCGATGTGACCCGCAACAACCAAATGATGTGAGCCAGCTTCGTCACATTCAGCACTCACGGTGCCCCGTTTTTCACCGCGATGAATAATGCGATGCAGCACACCACGAAAAGGAATTTCGGCATTCGGCGCGATCTGCACATGATCATCAAATTTATTGAGGCGATCAGCAATCCACCCGCCATGGCGCGAAGCAAAATCAACCGCCTGATCGAAGGAGCTTCGTATTGGCATTGTGAGTGTCACGACACGCGTTGCCGCAGACACGCGCATTGTAAACCGCCGCGCTTTCGCCATGCGTTTAATGGCAACGCGAAATGTCGCCTCGCCATGGATAATGTCGAGATGCGAAGGAAGGGGCTTTTGCCGCGCGCGGGTGAAGATCAGACTCATACAGGAAGTATGATGCCTAGATGAGCGCGCACTGTCACAAGCGCTTCATCTTAACTCACAAGCTTCAAAGTTTTGCCGGATGATGTTTTGGCGTCATGAACGCTATTCGCCATGAAATCGGCGATGCGCGGCGCCACTTCGGCACGGAAACGCGAGCCGTTGAACACACCATAATGGCCTACCATCGGCTGCAACCAATGGACGCGGCGCGATTCAGGAATATTCACACAGAGCTTATGCGCGGCGCGGGTCTGACCAACGCCCGAGATATCATCATTCTCGCCTTCAACCGTCATCAGTGCGCAGCGCTTGATGGCCGTCAGATCCACCGGTTGATCACGATGCATCATCTCGCCTTTTGGCAAAGCGTGACGCACAAATACAGTATCCACCGTTTGCAGATAGAACTCCGCTGTCAAATCCATCACAGCGAGATATTCATCATAGAAATCGCGATGTTTCTCCGCCGAGTCACCATCGCCATGAACGAGATGCGAGAACATTTCACCATGCGCTTCAATATGACGATCAATATTCATCGCCATAAAACCGGAGAGCTGCAAGAAGCCCGGATAGACATCGCGCATAAAGCCAGCATTCGGCAAAGGCACTTTCACAATGCAATGACGTTTAAACCATTCGGTGCCACGATTTTGCGCAAGAAGATTAACCTTTGTGGGGCTCTCGCGCGTGTCAATCGGCCCACCCATCAATGTTATTGATAAAGGCGCTGCCGGATCACCTTCCGCTTCCATACGCGCAATCGCAGCGATGACGGGAACAGAAGGCTGGCACACAGCCATCAAATGAACATCCGGACCCAAGAGACGGATCATCTCGATCACATAATCGATATAGTCATCGAGATCGAAACGACCGGTGCTCAAAGGCACTGTGCGCGCATCCACCCAATCAGTGATGTACACATCATGGGTCGGCAAAAGTGTTTCAACGGTCCCACGCAGCAATGTAGCGTAGTGACCAGACATCGGCGCGACCATCAAAATTTTTGGTTGATTGAGAGGACGCCCTGCACTCATCTTGCGGAAATTGACAAGATTGCAAAAGGGCTTTGACGACAAAATATCTTCAACTATGTCGGTCTGAACACCATTGACGCTCACACTGCCATATCCGAATTCAGGCTTGCCGTAACGGCGCGTGGTCCGCTCGAACATTTCGCATGCCGCTGCAACGCCCCGACCGAAAGGCGAATGGCTCAACGGATTGGCGGGATTATTGTAAAAAAACTTCGTAGAGCCTGCGAGCGCGCGAGCGGGCCCAAGCAAGGCATGCGTGGCCTCATACCACAAATAGAGCGGAAGCTTCATCACCTGACCGTCCTTCAACCAGCTTAAACTGAACTGTTTTATTGCAGTGCACAATTGGTACTCTAGTCTCATTCGGCCTGATTGTGCAATGCTTCTAAGGTTATAGACGCATAAAGCTCTTAAAACTCTGTGATGAAGCGAGTTACTCGCCCATTTGCATGAGCGAACCGGCCTCGCGAGCTCTTTCCAACAAAATGCGGAAAGCGAGGCTTGCGGCAGCAAAAAGCACAATATTGAGGGCAAAAGCCTCGGCCATGAGATCAAGCCGGATCTGATGATCGATCAGCAGCGCGCGAAGCCCCTCAAACACATAGGTCGGCGGCAGACTCCAGGCCACGGGCTGCAACCATGTGGGCAGGATCGTGACCGGATAATAGACCGAGGTGAGCGGCAGGAGAACGAACATCACCGTCCAAGCGAGGCTCTCCGCGCCAAGTCCAAGTCGCATCACGAGGCCGGATACAAAAAGCCCGACCGCCCATCCGGTCAAAACGAGATTTGCAAAAAACAAAGCGGCACTGATGCCAAGTGCGAAATAATTAAAGCCAAAAAAAATCGTGGCCATCACAGCAACGGGCCCCAAGCCAATCGCCAATCGCACAAGACTCATAATGATGAGGGCTGTGATAAATTCTGAAGGACGCATTGGACTCATCAAGAGATTGCCGATATTGCGCGCCCAGATTTCTTCAAGAAATGAAACAGAAAATCCGAGTTGGCTGCGAAACAAAACATCCCATAACAACATCGCGCCAATCAATGTGCCCACGGCGAATGCTGCACGTCCTGATGCGCCTGAGATATAGACCTGAATAAAACCCCATGTCAGCATTTGCACGGTGGGCCAATAAACAAGTTCAAGCAAACGTGGCCATGAAGAGCGCAAGAGATAAGTGTAACGTAAAATCAGCGCGCCAACACGCGTGAAAGAGAAACCTGAATCATATCGATAATTTTTCGTACTCATGCGGCAGTCCCTTGTGTTGCAGGCGCTCGCGCGACATCAAGGAACACTTCCTCAAGCGAATGACGACCATATCTTTCAATCAGATTTTGCGGCGTGCCTTCATCGGCAATCGTACCTGCTTTCATAATGATCACACGATCGCATAAGCGCTCGACTTCTGCCATGTTATGTGATGCCAGAAGAATGGAAGCGCCATGCGCTTTGCGATAAGTTTCAAGTCGCGTGCGCACCCAATCCGCAGTATCGGGATCAAGCGAGGCGGTGGGCTCATCAAGCAATAAAAGATCAGGCTCATTGATCAAAGATTTTGCAAGCGCAATGCGTGTTTTTTGACCGGCAGACAAAGCACCCGATTCGCGATCAAGAAACTCTTCCAGATGAAGTTCGCGCGCTAATTCAATTATGCGCTTCTTGATGTTCTGCACACCGTATAGACGACCGAAGACTTCGAGATTTTGTCTCACGGTCAGCCGGTGCGGCATATCCACATAGGGACTTTCAAAATTCATGCGGGGAAGGACGGCATAGCGGTCTTTCGCCATATCAATGCCGAAGACTTTCACGCTCCCCGCGCTCGGCAGAACAAGGCCCATAATCATACCGATCGTCGTCGTTTTACCCGCGCCATTGCCTCCCAGAAGCCCAAGGACCTCCCCGCGCGCGAGGCTGAAACTGAACCCGCACACGGCCAGAACGCCCGAATAGCGCTTCTGAAGCTCGCGAATCTCGATGGCGGGCGGGGAATTTTCGGTCACTTTCGCGGGGCTTTCGTAGCACTTTCGCAGGATTCGGACGGATCAGGTCTTATAAACGCTAATTTCCGCTGCGTCGCGCACCTTTCCCCTTCAAATCGCAAAGTTGTCGCGCGACAAGTGAACCAAAAAGACCAGCGCGCCGTAACAAAAGTTCGACCCTATCAAACGAAAGGCGCCAGCGATGAATGACGTTTCAAGTGCGAGCAAGCTTGCCGACCGATCGCTTCTCATCGTCGACAGCGAGCGAAATTTTGTCTCCCGCTTTTCGCGCGAGATGGAACAGCGTGGCTACCGCGTTGCGGTGGTGGAAAGCGCCAAAGAAGGCATCCAAGTCATCCAATCGAGCCCACCCGCTTATGCGGTTGTAGATTTGAAGCTCGGCGATGGCAGCGGGCTTGATGTGATCTCTGCGCTTTCAAAAAAGCGCCCCGACGCCCGCGGCATTATCGTAACGGGCTACGGCAATATCGCGACCGCTGTGGCGGCGGTAAAACTCGGCGCTGCCGATTATCTCGCCAAACCCGCTGATGCGGAAGATATTGATCGCGCATTGCGGGCCGATGGTCCTTTGGCAATTCCGCCGCCGGACAATCCGATGTCGCCCGATCGCGTGCGCTGGGAACATATCCAACGCGTTTATGAGCAATGCGGACGTAATGTTTCCGAAACGGCTCGTCGTCTCTCGATGCATCGACGGACTTTACAACGCATCCTTGCGAAACGCGCGCCGCGCTAACACTGCGCGCGTTTTATGCCGTGAGTCCCGCAGGCTCGGGAAGACCGAGACTGCGGCAGCAAGCGGTTGACGTATTCGCTAACAGACACGCAATCGTCATCGGCCCGACACCTCCGGGCACAGGTGTAATCGCGCCCGCGACTTTTGCAGCACTTTCAAAATGAACATCGCCAACCAATTTGGCTTTGCCATCGCGTTCAATACGATTGATGCCGACATCGATTACGGTGGCGCCAGGATTAACCCATTCGCCCGGTATCATTTCCGGCCGGCCAACGGCCGCAACCAAGATATCCGCACGACGACATACACTTTGAAGATCGCGCGTGCGGCTATGCGCGATGGTGACGGTGCAACTGTCATTCAACAAGAGTTGCGCCATCGGCTTGCCGACAATATTCGAACGTCCGACAATCACCGCCTCAAGCCCCGCAAGCGACCCATGATGAGCGCGCAGCATCATCAAACAACCAAACGGTGTGCACGGCACCATGCTCTTCTGCCCTGTGCCGAGAAGCCCGACATTCGAAATATGAAAGCCATCAACGTCTTTGGCAGGATCAATCGAATTGATTACGAGATCCGAATTCAAATGCTTCGGCAAAGGTAATTGAACAAGAATGCCATGCACTTTCGTATCGGCATTCAATTTGGCAATCAGGGCCAAGAGGTCTGCTTCGGAAGTTGACGCATTGAGCTTGTGCTCAAACGACGCCATGCCGACTTCAAGTGTTTGCTGGCCCTTGTTGCGGACATAGACCTGGCTGGCCGGATCTTTGCCAACAAGGACCACGGCAAGGCCCGGCGTTACACCTTTGGCCTTCAACGCTGTGACATGCTCCGCTACCGACGCCCGCACTTTTGCTGCAAAGGCTTTCCCATCAATGATCTTGGCCGCCATGATCACGGTCTCCTGATTATTGTTCCCGTCTTTTTTCTATCTTTCGCAAAGCCGGGAATGGGGTTCTAGCCTTTGCGCGACCCTTGCGGCAGTTTTTACGCCGCATAGGCCCTGAGCTGCCCACCCCGAGATTGCCGAAAGTCGCCAGATCAGCTAGGAACAAGTCGGTTACAAGCACCCGTAGCTCAGCTGGATAGAGTGCTGCCCTCCGAAGGCAGAGGTCACACGTTCGAATCGTGTCGGGTGCGCCAAAATATCCACAAAAAATGTCCGGCGTCAGGGCTTATGAGACAAACTGG
>VGCJ01000020.1 GCA_016870035.1 Alphaproteobacteria bacterium | reverse complement strand
ATCGAGCGGTATCGTCGAAATCGATTTTCTAATGAAGAATGGCGATACAATTTCTATCAATGAAGCCACGTCGCCAAACGGCGCTTTTCTTCCCTCAAGCCAATGGGCCATTGCACTGCTTTCGACTGATGGTCAGTGGCGCAATGAAACACTCTCGACAACGGAGCTTGATTGGCCCGATCATTATTTCGGTAAGCAATCAAATCGCCGTCCGCCGCTTCCGCTTGGCCAAGTGCGTGCCTTACGTGCAGATCCGAATGGGGAAGCGGATGATGGCAGCCATGTTCTTTTCGGTCGCGTAACTGAAAATGGTCGCAAGGGATTGGCCAGCATCAAAATCAAAGCGGCGACCCAAAAACAAGGCACACTTGAAGCCGTGACAGATCAAGATGGTTATTTCACCATTTCAAATATCGCTGATGGTGAAATTATTTCGCTAAAGGCGCAGATTGATGGTCGCCTTTGTGCGCCCGAGCGTGGCCGCCGGATCGAGGTTTTAAAGAACGAAGCCGAACTCGATATCAGATCCGATCTCTGTCATCAGATGGTGAGTGAGACAGAATCAGCACTCAATCAGAACGTCATCGAATAAACGCACAGAACATTTTTTTGCGATTATCCGGTAATGGATTTTAATGCCGGATAAGCGCGCTCGTAGGCCGCAAAGAGCGGCTTATACTCTTCATGTTTTTTCATATCAGGCTCAACGCGCCGCGTGATTTTCACCATTGCCTTTGCTGCTTCTTCAATCGATGCATAACGACTCGCAGCCACCGCGGCCAAAATTGCCGAACCTAATGCAGGAGCGTCGGCGACATCGGTCAGGGTCAGCGGAATGCCTGAGACATCAGCGTGGATTTGAAGCCATAGGTCCGAACGTGTCGCGCCACCACAAACGCGGAATTCAGTCGGCTGATAACCATTCGCGCGCATGGCTTTGAAAATCGCCTCTGATCCGAAAGCAACTCCTTCAATGATCGCGCGGAAAATATGCGCACGCGTATGTTTGAGACTTAAGCCCGTAATCGCGCCACGCGAGAGAGCGTCGGTATGCGGTGTACGATTGCCTTGAAAATGCTCTTGAACGATCAAACCATCGGCACCGGGCGGCAAGGCTGCAGCTTCAGCATTAAGCGTTTCATAGCTCACAGCATCACCCAAAAGATTTTTATACCAATTGATTACCGAACCGGTTGAGGTTTGCCCACCTTCAACAACATGTAAGCCCGGGATCAACGCATCTTCGTATGTGCCCCAGATGCCTTTGCCATGGAATGGTTTAGGCGAAAGACCAAGATGCAAATGTGAAGAACCCGTGATGAAGGCCAACGCGCCCGGTTGCACGACACCCAAACCAATCATCGCAATGAAGGCATCAGGGCCGCCTTGTGCGACGGGAGTTCCCGCAACAAGCCCGCAATGCTCCGCCGCTTTTGCCGTCAGGGGAGCGATGACTTCACCCAGTTTTGTGATTTCACGCGGCCATTTCTTCGCAAGCTCGGGAATGCCAAGTTTCTCAACCAGTGAAACCGGAAAGCCGCCTGCACTCGCGCGATAATGCCAGCGCGGCGCGATATTACCGATCGATGCCACCATGCGGCCTGTGAGATGATAATTGATATAGTCTTGATATTCGCAAATCGTCGCTGCCTTTTTGAAAATCTCAGGCTCGTTACGCGCAATCCATAAGGCCTTCGGCACCATCCATTCCGCTGAAACAGGGCCTTTGCCATTCGAGTTTACAATCAAAGCCTCATCGCCCGTTTTGAGGACAAGCTCTGTTTCTTGTGAAGCGCGCACATCCATCCAGATCAATGCGGGGCGAAGCGCGTGGCCCTCCTCATCAAGCGCAACGACTGAACAACAGGTTGTATCGACAGACAGGCCGATTACGTCCTCTTTGCGCACGCCGGCATCCGCCAGCGCTTTGCAAATGCTCTGACCCAAACCATTCCACCAATCTTGCGGATTTTGTTCAGCCCAGGCCGGATGCGGGAAATTGGTTTTGTAAGGCGTTGAGGCAAAGGCTAGCGGTTTGCCGGAAAGATCAAAAACTCCAGCGCGAATTGATTCCGTTCCGCCATCAACACCAATCACATAGGCCATGAGCGCAACATCCTTCCCAAAAAGATTCAAGGTACGGGATGATATCGCGAACCTATATCAGGTCAATCGCAAGACAGAACGGAAGGACGGAAAGCCGCAGTCTTACCGAACAGGATCAGGACCGGACGATTTCGGCGGCACCGTCTCGACCACAATCGAATGACGCACGAGACTGTCTGCCACCCGGTTCAACAAGGACGATTTTTGGCGCAAGAACAAAGAGACTATGAGCGTCGACAGAAGATTTAATTTTTCCTCCGGATCAAACAACGACAAATCATCAGCGGTCACGCGCTCCCTCACAACAGGCACCTCCACAACCACGGGCGCTTGCGGCGCTGCGGGCGGCTGTGTAGCCTGAGAGTTTGCGCGGCTTGCCCTTTTTCTTCTTCGATCTGATCTGCGATCGCAGCGACTTGCTCGTCGGACATACCGAAATCAGCCTACTTTTTTTCAAATGCGCTTTTTCTTCTTCCGTCACGACCCCGTCTTTGAGCACTTCGCGCAATTGCTGCTCGTTAAATGATTCACGTCGTTGCACTTGCGTTGTATAGGCGGTTGCCACGACACCGGTAAGGATGGCGGCAAGAGCGATGGCCAAAACCTGGGTGATGACGACAAGATAAATGCCCATATAGGTTTCAGGATCGACGTTACCCCACCCGAGATAATCATGATCATGAACCAATGCATCTCCGCGGGGATCGGGGAGAACACCGCGTGTTCATCATGGCCTTCGATAATATAAATGAGCGACGAGAACAGAAGACAACTAATCAAGAGCAGAAACAAAGCCGAAGAAAATGAATCCTTCTTGGCTTTGATAGCCTGAAAATTGTCTTCCATTGCCGTGTTGTATCGCGACAATTAGAAAATACGTAACAGGCAGAACATGCGCAACATGCGCAAATCTGCGCCAGGCAAAATCAATTGCAAATAGAGGGGGACCGTGCTGGCAAAATCGACAATGCCGAACGGACTAAAAATATAATCTTTACGTCTGCGCCACGCATTGCCTTTCACGCCGATTTCGTATTTTGCACCGCCTGACCAGACGCACAAAAGATATTCAATTGTGAAAACAACCACACTGAATGAATCGAAAATGTAGAACTAGTGCTCATATTCGGCGTGCAAATCGTGGATCGATTCAAGAATAATCGATAATACTTTCAGCAAAACGAGAACAGCAATGAAAATTTAAACCACCTTGCTTACTAGATTATGCACTTCGCCTTCGCGTGTTTCGAAAACACTGCGTTGGATGCGCGAATAAAATCTTATAGATATCGGGGCAGCGCTTATCGTCGGAATTTCCAAGCCGGAAGTCGAGGAGAAATAGGATTTCGCTCTCTTGGGTGCTTTGCACGATGATCGTCGTGCGCCGCCTTCAAGAAGAGAGAGACGGCGAACACGAACAAGGGAAACAAGGTGACTGGCTACCAAACGCGCAGCATCGCCCATAACAAACTCCACCCACTGAGACCAGCTCGCCCGACCGACTCAGGTCGAAGCCTGAGTGTGAGCGTGTTTTAGAGAGTCAATTCGATTTTTTAGATAAAGTTCCGCTGTGCACAGAATATATTTCGCTTTTCTTATATAATCGCAATGGCAATAAACGTTATGGTTAACGAAGGGTCATGCCCGCAGGAGAGTTTGTACAGATTGATAAGTGCAAGTGGGTTGCATGAACCCCATTCGCCCCTCAGTTATCGAGGAAGCTCCTGAGCTTCCGGCTTCTGCTCGGATGCTTCAACTTCCGCAAAGCCTTCGCCTCAATCTGACGGATACGTTCGCGCGTCACCGAGAATTGCTGGCCAACTTCTTCCAGCGTGTGATCGGTGTTCATGCCGATGCCGAAGCGCATGCGGAGCACGCGCTCTTCGCGTGGCGTGAGCGAAGCGAGTACACGCGTTGTCGTTTCGCGCAGGTTCGATTGGATCGCCGCATCAATCGGCAGGATCGCATTTTTGTCTTCGATGAAATCACCGAGATGTGAATCTTCTTCGTCCCCGATTGGCGTTTCAAGCGAGATCGGCTCTTTCGCGATCTTCAACACTTTCCGCACTTTTTCGAGCGGCATCGCGAGCTTTTCAGCCAATTCTTCCGGTGTCGGCTCGCGGCCGATTTCATGAAGCATCTGGCGCGATGTGCGCACGATCTTGTTGATCGTCTCGATCATATGCACCGGAATACGGATCGTGCGCGCTTGATCGGCGATGGAACGTGTGATCGCCTGTCTGATCCACCATGTCGCATAGGTCGAGAATTTATAGCCACGGCGATATTCGAATTTATCAACCGCCTTCATCAGGCCGATATTGCCTTCCTGAATGAGATCGAGGAATTGCAACCCGCGATTTGTGTATTTCTTCGCAATCGAAATCACGAGACGCAAATTCGCCTCGACCATTTCCTTTTTGGCCTGACGGGCCTCACGCTCGCCTTTCTGCACCATGTGAACGATCTTGCGGAATTCCAAAATCTCTAAGCCCGTCTCGGAAGCGAGCATGTGGATTTCTTGACGGATCTCGCGAATTCGATCTTTTTCTTTGGCAACAAAATCTTTCCAGCCGCGCGTGCCGAGTTTCGAGACACGCAACAACCATTTCGGATCAAGTTCCGAGCCTTGATAATTGCGCAAGAAATCATCGCGGCTCACGCGGTGGCTTTCGGCCGAACGCATCAAACGGCCTTCAAGACCAATCAAACGCTTATTGATGTCATAGAGCTGCTCAACCAGCGCTTCAATTCGGTGCTGGTTCAACGAAAGCGATTTCACATCCGCGATTATTTCTTCTTTGAGCTTTTTATATTTCCGCTCTTGCGCTGGCGTGAGCTTTTCATTCTGGAGTTTTGACTCAACATTCTGCTCTTGCAAGCGGCGCAGCTTTTTATAAGCGGCGGCAATACGGTCAAAGGTTTCAAGAACTTTCGGCTTCAATTCCGCTTCCATCGCGGAGAGCGAAACATTGTTCTCGAGATCATCGTCATCGAGGTCGCCTTCCGGCGGCGGCATTTCACCATCTTCACCGGCAATCTGCTGTTGCGGTTGCGGTTCAAGATCGGACGGCGCTTCAACCTTAGGTACGCCTTTGCCTTCAGGGCCGGCATAGGTCGCTTCAAGATCGATGATGTCACGAAGAAGAACTTTGCCTTCGTTCAACTCGTCGCGCCAAATGATGATGGCTTGGAAGGTCAGCGGATTTTCGCACAGGCCCGCAATCATCGCCTCGCGGCCGGCTTCAATTCTCTTTGCGATGGCGATTTCGCCTTCGCGCGAGAGCAACTCGACCGAACCCATTTCGCGCAGATACATGCGTACCGGATCGTCGGTACGATCGGTTGGTTCTTTGGTGGTTGTGGTGGCCGGCAGCGCAGAGCGTGTGGCCTCTACGAGATCGCCACCCTCTTCTTCTTCCTCGGCTTCGGCTTCTGCGGCTTCCGCTTCGGCTTCTTCCTGCTCAACGACATTGATGCCCATTTCATTGAGCATCGCGAAAACATCTTCAATCTGGTCGGAGCTGACTTCTTCGGAAGGGAGAACTTCGTTCAATTCTTCATGGGTGACGAAACCGCGCTTCTTGGCGAGTTTGATCATCCGCTTCACGGCGGCGTCGGAGAGGTCGAGCAAGGGGCTGTCGGTTTGCGGAGCTTCCGTCGCTTCGCCGCCCTTTTTATCCGCCGTCTTCGTCGCCATGGATCGTCCTTATCCGCTCACTCGAGGCTCGCCCGAACGCCTGGTCAAATCACGCACAAAAAGGGCGTCCCGCGCCCCTTCTCGAAGCGACACGCTGCGCCCATCCTGCCTTCTGTCCCAAACCCGCATATGCCGATCAAACCCCTGCCGACGGCCGCGCCGGGACCGTGCTTCTACCGAAAACCGAACGGCCTGTCGAGCGATTGTGACAGTCCGAACTCAGGCTCGGCCTCGGTGCCATCAAGCGCCAGAAGCTGGGCCTTCAACTCGGCGAGAAGGGCAAAATTCGATTCACTGGGGTCTTCGGACAAAGCGCGTTCGGCTGCACGCAATTCCGTATGTAGGACGAGCGCGCGGCGATGCAAGGTCATCGCCTGATGGAGAAGCAGATCCGTGTCGATTTTTTTGGGCTCACCCCCAGAAAAACGATCCCCCGGGCGCAGAGCGGCCAAAACCCGCCGGTAGGCGGCCTCTAACCCCTTCCGCGTGACCTCTGCCATCAGCGCGTCCGCCGTCAACATCCGATCCTCGGCTTCCGCGCGGGCGAGCGCATCAAGCGCAAGTCGCGCAAGCGCTGCCGATTCCTTCGCAGCGAAGGGAATGGCACCAAGCATATCGGCATGGCGGGCCAGATGCTCGGGCGCCTCGAAGAGATTGACGAGGATGAGCGCCTCGCGTGGCGAGATGGCCCCACCCGGAGCAAAGATGGCGGTGCGCGCAAGGCTTGCGGAAAGTCTTATCGGCTCGCGAATAGCCGCACCCGGCGGCTTGGGCGGAAAGCGGCGCTGATAGCCGCCCATATTACCCCGCCCCTGCGAAGGCGCGGGTTGCGTCGCTTCAAAATTACGCGCGATGCGCCGCATGATTTCTTCGCGATAAAGACCGCGCACGGACTCATCGGGAATTGCTTGCACTTCGGTTTTCATTTTTTTCTCAAACGCCGCGCGCCGCTCGGGCGTATCAACCGGCTGCGCTTCAAGCCCGCGCATCCAGAACAAATCGACAAGCGGCATGGCGCGTTCGATCACTTGTTCAATCGCCGCTGCCCCGCCGCTTTTGAACAAATCATCCGGATCTTGCCCTTCAGGCAGAAGCGCAAAGCGCAAAGATTTACCCGCCGCAATCAAAGGCAGCGCAACATCGATGGCGCGATAGGCCGCGCGTTTACCCGCTTTGTCACCATCGAAACAGAGGATCGGCTCATCCGCCATGCGCCAGAGCAATTGCACTTGGTCTTCTGTCAACGCGGTACCAAGCGGCGCCACCGTATGCGCAAAGCCCGCACACGACATGGCAATCACATCGACATAGCCTTCAACCGCAATCACCGTGCCTTTGTCATGCACGGCCTGGCGCGCGCGATGATGATTGTAAAGCACGCGGCCTTTGTGAAAGAGCGGCGTGTCGGGCGAATTTAGATATTTCGCGGGCACATCTTTTTCGAGCGCGCGGCCCCCGAACGCAATGACACGACCGCGCGCATCATTAATGGGAAACATCACGCGATCACGAAAGCGATCATAAGGCACGGGGATGTCATCGCCTGCGATCAACAAGCCCGCTTCGATCATCACATCGCTTGTGACATTTTTTGAAGCGAGAAAATCGCGAAGCGAAAAACGCTCGGCGGGTGCGTAACCCAAACCGAATTCGGCCCACACGTCACGCGTGAGACCGCGCCCATCAAGATATGTGCGCGCTTTGCCGCCCAATGGCCCTTTGAGGATTGCCACAAAAAACTCGGCGGCGAGCGCCATGGCTTCATGAAGACCCTTGGCGCGGGTCTCCTGCCGCTCGGCCTCTTCCGAGCGGGCGGGCAGCGCGACCCCGGCCTCGGACGCGAGACGCTTGACGGCTTCGGGGAAAGCAAGCCCTTCGGTTTCCATCAGGAAGGTGAAGATGTCGCCATGTTTTCCGGACGAGAAATCGTGGTAGAAGCCTTTCTGATCATTGACAAAAAAGGACGGGCTCTTTTCCGCGTTGAAGGGCGAGAGGCCCTTGAATTCGCGCCCCGACTTGGTGAGCTTCACGCGACGACCCACGACCGCCGACACCGGTAGCCGCGCGCGGATTTCATCGAGAAGGGAGGGCGGAAACTTCATCCCCCCTCTTTAGCAGAGCCGGGGGCGCGGGTGGAAGTGCGGCTGGGGAATGAGGGATTAGAGAGTAGATGTTAGGGTGTAAGATGTAGGGCGAGGTGCGTTCGCGCGATGCGCTATAAAACGATCCTGTGAATTGTTTTGAGAACCGAACGCGCGGCGCCGGAGAGGCAGTAGAAATTCGTCATTGCGAGCGAACGCGAAGCAATCCAGTTGATGGTTATCGTTTAATCGCAGCGGATGGATCGCACCCTATTTTGAATCTCCATCTGGATTGCTTCGCTCACGCTCGCAATGACGGAACTAAATTAAGACCCTACGCCCTAAACCCTAACCCTCACAGATTCTGCATCGAAATCCATTCTTTGAGCGCGTTATCCATGCGCGTCTGCCAGCCTTTTCCGGTTGCCCGAAAATAGCTGATCACTTCGGCCGAAAAGCGGATCGAGCGCTTGATCTTCGGCGTTTCAGAAAGAGGCCGCCCGACCCGACGGGCTTTGGCAACCCATTCATCGGTCAATTCGAATGTATTGGGATCGGCAGCGATACCCGCATTAATCGCTTCATTTTCCTCGGGCGTGGGGCGTTGGATTAAGCGCCCCGTTTTCGACCTCACGAAGATAGGTTGTGATTTCTCGGTCATTGGCTTTCCTTAACGAAATTATGCGGCGCGCCTCGTCCCTGTCGGTGAAGACAACGACGCAAAGACGCGTTCCCAGCGGGACAAGCCCGACCATTCTGCGCTCACCATAGGACCGCCGAACATCTTCCCAGAGCACCGCTTCGTCCCACACAAGCCCGGCGGCCTCGGCTAAAGAAATTCCGTGCTTCTTGAAATTGGCCGCGTCTTTTGACGGATCACAGACAGTCCGAACCATCATTTTTGTAGCCCCAAAAATTCAAAAGGTCAAGGCTAAACCGCGACGCCAAGCTCGCGCGTTTATATATTCCGTAACGTCAATAAAATGGAAGTGATGGGGGCGACAATCGGCAGTAGAGTTCGTTCATTGCGAGCGAACGCAGTTTCTCAGCCGTCATGGCAGGCTTTGTGCCTGCCATCCACGACTGAGTAGGCAACGGGAATGATTATAAGGAAGTCGTGGATGATCGCCCTAAAGGCGGTCATGAGGCCTAAATTTTTGGCGCACGAGGATGATAAACCTCATTCGTCATTGCGAGCGGACGCGAAGCAATCCAGTTGAAGTCAAAAGGAAAGGTGCAATGGAGACAGTGCGCCTTAAAACCAATCATCAGCTGGATTGCTTCGCAGTCGTCACTAGAAAAGGCTCACTGGACCTTTTCGTTTGCTTCGCAAATCGTTCCTTACCTCGCAATGACGGTCAGGTTTATTCCTCATCCTGAGCCGGACCAAAGGTCCTAGTCGAAGGACGTGTTTATTATCGGGACTGAATTCATTGCGCTCACTTGTTCCAAGTGGTTCGAGGCGGCCCTTCGGGCCTCCTGACCATGAGGATTTCAAGTAGGGATCCCGTTCACGCAGATAGCACCCCCTTCACCGCGCCGCTCGCCTTAGCGAAGTCCATTTGGCCGGCATAGCGTTCTTTCATCACGGCCATCACTTTGCCCATGTCTTTGACGGATTGTGCGCCCGTTTCTGCGATGATGGCTTTGATGGCGGCGGTCATCTCCGCGTCATCCATTTGCTTGGGCATGAAGCCCATAATGATCTCGATCTCCTCGCGCTCTTGGGTGGCGAGTTCGGTGCGGCCGGCCTGTTCGTAAATCGCAAGCGATTCTTGGCGCTGCTTCACCATTTTCTGGAGGAGGCCCAAAATATCGTCATCCGAGAGCGGGCCCTTGGCCTGCCCGCGCGCCTCGATGTCGCGGTCTTTCAGCGCCGCCGTGATCATGCGCAGCGTGCCCGTGCGGCGTTTATCGCCCGCTTTCATCGCCTCTTTCATCAATTCCGTGAAGCTTTCGCGCAGCGCCATGGGGGCTCTCCTTTGTCCGGACTTTCCAAAAAAACGTTGAAAGAAGCCTTTGCAAAACCGCGCGGGAAGCGCAAGCCGCCCGTTGACGGGGGGCCGCACGGGGCCTATCCGGTGGTGCCTACTCTTGATCCATGAGCTCCTCGCCCCCTCGAACGGAGGTTTGCCCCGTGGCGCCAACTGCCCCCCTCTCCGCCGTCTCCGCATTGACCGATGCGTCGGGCTGGGTCGAGCTCCGCGCCACCGCGCTGCTCGTGCTGGCGGATGGCACCGTGATCGAAGGGCAAGCGATTGGCGCCGAGGGCCAAGCGGAAGGCGAAGTCTGCTTCAACACGGCGATGACGGGCTATGAGGAAATTCTGACCGACCCCTCCTATGCCGGTCAGATCATCACCTTCACCTTCCCGCATATCGGAAATGTCGGCACCAATGCGGAAGATATTGAAACAGTCGATATGGCGAAGGCGGATCGCGCGCGCGGCGTGATCGTGCATGCCGATATTTCGACGCCCTCTAACTGGCGCTCGGCCGAGCATTTCGACGCGTGGCTGAAATCGCGCGGCGTGCCGGGCATTGCGGGAGCCGATACGCGTGCGCTCACCGCGCTTATTCGTGAACGCGGCATGATGAATGCCGTGATTGCGACATCGACCGAAGGAAAATTTGATCGCGTGGCTTTGCAGAAAAAAGCCGCGCAATTGCCAGTGATGGACGGGCTTGATCTTGTGCCAAGCGTGGGCGCCACCAAAGATTTCGCGTGGGATGAAACGAGCTGGAGCCTTGAAAAAGGCTATGGCACTTTGGGTTCTGGTTCGCTGCGTGTGGTGGCGATTGATTATGGCGTGAAGCGCAACATTCTACGCTTGCTCACAGATCGCGATTGCCGCGTGACCGTGGTGCCCGCCACCGCCTCGCTCGAGCATATTCTCGCGTTAAAACCCGATGGTGTTTTTCTCTCAAACGGCCCGGGGGATCCGGCTGCAACAGGCGCGTATTCCGTGCCTGTCATCAAAGCTTTGATTGAAAAAAATGTGCCGACATTCGGCATTTGTTTAGGCCATCAAATGCTCGCGCTGGCGGTCGGTGCAAAAACAATGAAGATGAAACAAGGCCATCACGGCGCCAATCATCCGGTCAAGGATTTCACCACCAACAAGGTTGAAATCGTTTCGATGAATCATGGTTTCGCGGTGGATCGTGAGAGCCTGCCCAACAATGCGGTAGAAACCCATGTCTCGCTTTTTGACGGCTCGAATTGCGGCATGGCTTTGACGGATCGCCCCGCTTTCTCGGTGCAGCATCATCCCGAAGCCTCGCCCGGCCCGCGCGACAGCCATTATCTCTTCGACCGCTTTGTGGCGATGATGAAGGATAAGCAGCCGAAAGCGGTGTGAGGAGCGCCACATTACCTTGACAAGACGGGCGCCTTTCTGAAAGCGAACTCAATGATGAATTGGCAAGGCTTCTGGGATGGCGATCATCCGATTTATGTGAATGCGCGGCATAGACAAATTCACGACGAAACTTTAGCGCATGAGATTTCTGCTGAAATCAAAAAGCCGGACATGATCGTCTTAGATTATGCTTGCGGCGAAGCGACCGAAGCGCATCGCGTGGCCGAGAAATGCGCCACACTTTTTCTGTCTGATGGCGCAGCCACTGTGCGTGAAAAGCTCAATAAGCGCTATCAAACCAATAACAAAATCATCGTGCAAAGCCCCGAAGACACCGCGCAAGTGATGGACGGCACCATTGACCTCATCATTGTGAATTCTCTGCTGCAATATCTTACACGCGATGAAACAAAAAAAGTTCTTGCTGATCTGCATAAAAAACTAAAACCGGAAGGGTGTCTTCTCATAGGTGATGTGATTGCACCCGATGTGTCAGCGCTCACCGATGCGAATGCCTTGCTCTGGTTTGGCTTCATGCATGGATTTTTTTTCGCAGCGCTCGGCGGTCTCTTTCGGACACTCTTCAGCGATTACCGCAAAATTCGCGGCGCTCTGGGCCTCACAACATGGCGCGAGGACGAGTTCCTCTCACTACTTGCGCAAACCGGATTTAAGGCGCAGCGCCGCAAGAAAAATTTCGGGCATAATCAGGCCCGCATGACTTTTGAGGCCATCAAATCATTTTAGGTGTTAGTGCTCATGTGCATGTGAGAAAGTCCACACCCGATTGGCCACAAAACTCCAGAACAAAACAATCGCCGTGGTGATCACTTGCGCGATCACATAAGGCAGCGTGGTCCAAAGAGTAAAACCAGTCATAGTCATTCCGGTCAGAAAAAATCCCACAACCGCAACGAGTATAAAACGCCATACCGCTTCGCGATGAGGCCGATCAGAACTAAAGGCGAAGCGTCGGTTCAGAATGTAAGAAACCGCACCCCCCGCACAATAACCACACAAAGTTGCGGGCACTGGCGAGGCAAGACCGCCCTCCACAAGGCCAATCAAGACTCCGTAATGCACGAGCGCCGCGATCATGCCGACGCCGACAAAATGGGAAAATTGAGTAACGAGCCGACGCATGAAAAACGCCCTGATGACGGCATGAGGCTTTGAGGCTCAGCAGACGAAGTGAAAGGGTTCGAACCTCAAGGCGGCATAGCGCCTTTCCGTGGAAAGGTCACCTGCAGAGCCTGAAAATCCGGCCCTTCGCCTTCCCTCGCCCCCGATTCCCGTCTAAAGAAACGTCTCAAGGCGCGTGCCGGTCAGAATTTCCGGCAGGCTGCCCCCTTGTCCGGTTAAGGACGCGCTCCGGCTTTCAAAAAAGCCAAAAAGCGCGGCCTTTTTTTATGTGCGCTGGGTCCCGTTGGTTCCGTGTGTGAGGTTTTAGGCGAGCACCATGCCAAAACGTACTGACATCTCCTCGATCCTGATTATCGGCGCTGGCCCTATCGTTATCGGCCAAGCCTGCGAATTCGATTATTCCGGCACCCAAGCGGTCAAAGCGCTCAAGGAAGAAGGCTACCGCGTCATTCTGGTCAATTCCAATCCGGCGACCATCATGACTGATCCCGATATGGCGGATCGCACTTATGTCGAACCGATCACACCGGAAATCGTCGCCAAGATCATCGAGAAAGAACGGCCTGATGCGCTGCTTCCCACCATGGGTGGACAGACGGCGTTGAACTGCGCGCTTTCGCTTAAAAAAATGGGCGTGCTCGAAAAATTCAATATCGAGATGATCGGCGCAACCGCCGAAGCGATTGATAAAGCCGAAGACCGTGAACTCTTCCGCGATGCCATGACGAAGATCGGCCTCGCTACACCGCGTTCGCATCTCATTAAAACTTTACCGCAAGCGCTTGAAGCGCTCGCTGATATCGGATTGCCCGCGATCATTCGCCCCTCTTTCACCATGGGCGGCACCGGCGGCGGCATCGCTTACAATAAAGCGGAATTCATCGAAATCATCGAGCGCGGTATTGATGCGTCACCAACAAACGAAGTGTTGGTGGAAGAAAGCGTTCTTGGTTGGAAAGAATATGAGATGGAAGTTGTCCGCGACAAAGCGGATAATTGCATCATCATCTGCTCGATTGAAAATCTCGATCCGATGGGCGTGCATACCGGCGATTCAATCACGATTGCCCCCGCGCTCACGCTGACTGACAAAGAATATCAAATCATGCGCGACGCCTCGCTTGCGGTGTTGCGCGAGATCGGCGTTGAAACCGGTGGCTCGAATGTGCAATTTGCGGTGAACCCTGCCGACGGCCGCATGATCGTCATTGAAATGAACCCGCGTGTGTCGCGTTCATCTGCGCTTGCCTCAAAAGCCACAGGGTTTCCAATCGCGCGCGTCGCAGCGAAACTCGCCGTTGGTTATACGCTTGATGAAATCGACAACGACATCACAGGTGGCGCGACTCCCGCATCATTTGAACCGACGATCGATTATGTCGTTACAAAAATTCCGCGCTTCGCCTTTGAGAAATTTCCCGGTGCCGATCGTAATCTCACGACATCCATGAAGTCGGTTGGCGAAGCGATGGCGATTGGGCGCACGTTCCAAGAGTCGTTGCAAAAAGCCTTGCGTTCTCTTGAAACGGGCCTCACAGGTCTTGATGAAATTGAAATCGAAGATTTGGGCTCAGGCGACGATAAAAATGCAGTCAAAGCCGTGCTGGGCACAGCGACGCCTGAACGCATTCTGCAAGTTGGACAAGCGATCCGCTTGGGCTTCTCGCTCGACGAAGTTCATGAGAGCTGCAAAATCGATCCCTGGTTCTTGGAACAAATCAAAGACATCATTGATACCGAAGACGCTATTCGCAAATTCGGCGTGCCAAAAACGAAGGAAGCTTTGCGTCGCCTTAAAGCGATGGGCTTCTCGGATTCGCGGCTTGCGGTTCTCTCCGGCGATACGGAAGCCAATGTTGCGAAACATCGCGCGTCACTCAATGTGCATCCCGTTTATAAGCGCATCGACACCTGCGCGGCCGAATTCGCGTCCCCGACTGCCTATATGTATTCAACCTATGCGCCCAATTTTGCGGGAGCTCCTGCAAATGAAGCGGCAGTCTCTGATCGCAAAAAAATCGCCATTCTCGGCGGCGGGCCGAACCGCATCGGCCAAGGCATCGAATTCGATTATTGCTGCTGCCATGCCTGTTTCGCGCTCAGCGATGCAGGATATGAAACCATCATGATTAATTGTAATCCGGAAACGGTTTCAACAGATTATGATACGTCTGATCGTCTTTATTTCGATCCGCTTACAGCCGAAGATGTGATCGAAATTTTGCGTCTCGAACAATCGAAAGGCCAATTGCTTGGTGCGATCGTGCAATTTGGCGGTCAAACACCTTTGAAGCTTGCGCATGCGCTTGAACAAGCGGGCATTCCTATCCTTGGCACCTCGCCGGATATGATTGATCTTGCTGAAGATCGTGATCGCTTCAAACGTTTGCTGGATAAACTCGGTTTGAAACAACCGCAAAACGGGATTGCTTATTCGATTGAGCAATCGCGTCTGGTGTTACAAGAGCTCGGTCTGCCTTTGGTTGTGCGTCCGTCTTATGTGCTCGGCGGCCGCGCGATGGAAATTCTGCGCGATGAGCAGGCTTTCGATCGCTATCTTCTCGGCACGCTCCCCGAGCTTGTGCCGAATGATATCAAAGCGCGCTATCCGAATGATAAAACTGGGCAGATCAATACACTGCTCGGGAAAAATCCGCTTCTCTTTGATCGTTATCTTTCCGATGCGATCGAAGTCGATGTCGATTGCGTGGCTGATGGCAAGGATGTGTTTATCGCTGGCATCATGGAACATATCGAAGAAGCCGGAATTCATTCGGGCGACTCCGCTTGTTCTCTACCACCACATTCGTTGAAAACCGAGAAGCTCAAAGAACTTGAACGTCAAACCCGAGAATTGGCTCTCGCGCTCAATGTCGTTGGTTTGATGAATGTGCAATTCGCACTAAAACATGATGTAATCTATGTGCTTGAAGTGAACCCGCGTGCCTCGCGAACGGTACCCTTCGTTGCCAAAGTCATCGGCAATCCGATTGCAAAAATCGCCTCGCGCGTCATGTCGGGTGAAGCGCTTTCATCATTCAAACTTAAAGCCGACGCTTACGAGCACATTGCCGTGAAAGAAGCTGTGTTTCCTTTTGCGCGCTTCCCGGGCGTGGACGTTGTGCTAGGCCCCGAAATGCGTTCGACCGGCGAAGTCATCGGGCTTGATAGAAGTTTCGGCGTTGCTTTTGCAAAAAGCCAATTGGGATCCGGCACACAAGTACCGAAGAAAGGCACCGTCTTCGTGTCCGTTCGCGATGCTGATAAGCCACGCATCGTTGCGACGATGAAAATGCTTTCTGATCTTGGGTTCGCGATTGTCGCGAGCGAAGGCACGCAGAAACATCTTGCCACGCACGACATCAAGACGACAAAAATCAATAAAGTCCTTGAAGGTCGCCCGCATATTGTCGACGCCATTAAAAATGGCGAAGTGCAGCTCGTCTTCAACACGACCGAAGGCAAGCAGGCTCTTATGGACTCCCGCTCGCTGCGCCGAACTGCCCTCTTGCATAAAGTGCCCTATTATACGACCCTTACTGGGGCGATTGCTGCGGCAGAAGGCATCAAGTCCTACCTGGCCGGCGATCTTGAAGTGAAGGCACTGCAAGACTATTTCCAAGGTCAGGCGGCAAAAGCCTCCTGAAGGGGCGTTAATTTCAAGCTTTGGAACCGGGTTACCGGGTCCAGAGCCTGTTTTTTTGTTTTTCAATCAAGCGGACATGACAATGGAAAAGATCCCCATGACAACGGCGGGCTTTAAGGCGCTCGAAGAGGAATTGCGCCACCGCCAGCAGGAAGAGCGCCCCCGCATCATTCAAGCGATTGCGGAAGCGCGCGCTCATGGCGACCTTTCGGAAAATGCCGAATACCATTCTGCTAAAGAACAGCAATCCTTGAACGAAGGGCGCATTGCTGAGCTTGAAGATAAGATTTCGCGCGCCGAAGTTATCGATGTGTCGAAGCTTTCTGGCTCGACAATTAAATTCGGTGCGACAGTTAAACTGATTGATGATGATACGGATGAGGAAAAGACCTATCAGATCGTTGGTGACAGCGAAGCCGATGTGAAGGATGGTAAAGTATCAATCAGCTCCCCGATTGCGCGCGCTTTGATTGGCAAAAAAACGGGCGACTCCATCGAAGTGAATACACCGGGCGGAGGCAAGAGTTATGAAATCATTGATGTCCTCTATCGTTGATCGACGCCGATTTGTTGCGAGACTTTTGCTTGCGCCTGTGGTCACAAGTGTAACGACAGGCTGTGTGACAGGGCGTAATCGCACGACAACGGGTCCGCTCTATTCAGGACTTTTCGTGAATGTAGAACCCGTTCGTGCCAAAGGCATAGACTCATATGCTGATAGAATAGCGCTTTATCAAAAGCGTGGTCTCGCTGAAGTCTATCAAGGCGCCATTGCTTCAGGAAAAGGGCTGCCTACACTGACTGCTGAGATTCACTCTATAAGTTTCGGCAGCGAAATTGAAAATATCATTCTTCCGATGGGCATGAACCAGCCAGTGTTCCCGCGTCGCGTTTCTGTGACGGATTGGCTCGAAGGATTTGCTGTCATTCGTCAAGGCGGCAAAGAGATCAAACGCATCAAAGTTCTTGCTGCGCATCGCAGAGATGGGAACCGTCGATGGTCAATGGCCGATGATGAACTGCGTCTCATTGAATTGACGCGTTTCTTCGCTGAAAGATTGCGCGACGAAGTTGGCGATCAATAGAGACGTGATATCGCCGTCCGACCCAATCATCTGGATTTTGGCCCTACCCGAAGCAGGGTTTCGCAGTCAGGTGATCGGCTTGGCTGAAGCGCTTCATCAACCCTTCGTTATAAAAAATGTAAACCTGAGAAAGCCTTGGTCGTTAATGCCGGTGCGTTTTTGCCCCTTGGCATTAATGGGACTTGATAACGGAAGCGATGCGCTCACGCCCCCATGGCCCGATCTCGTGATCAGTTGTGGTCGACGCACAATTCCTCTGGCGCTTGCCATCAAAAGCGCATCGGGGAACAAGACCCTCGCCGTTCATATTCAAGATCCAAAATCGGCGACGCCACTTTTCGATCTCGTCATTCCGATGATACATGATGGCGCCAAAGGTGCCAATGTGATGCAAGTCGACACGGCGCTTCATCGGATTACGGAGGAGAAACTAGGAGAAGCGGCCTCTTATTGGACGCCTTCTTTTTCTGCTCTTCAACGACCCTTGGTTGGCGTCATTCTCGGCGGTAGCAATCGAACCTACCGGTTCACCAAAGAAATTGCTGAGCAGTTGATCACTCTACTTGACCAGCTTCATCGCTCGACCGGCGCATATGTCTATATCGTCGCTTCGCGACGCACGGATGATGAAGCGCTTCACGTTTTTGAACGCTTCTCAAAAATGGCTTCACATATTCGCTTTTGGAAAGGTGAAGGGGAAAACCCCTATCTTGGCATCCTTGCAATGAGCGATGCCTTGATTGTCACAGAAGATTCCGTGTCGATGATTTCAGAAGCGCTCTCAACGGGAAAACCTGTTGCAACATTTCCGCTTGCAGGCGTATCAGCACGTCATGGCCTTTTCATCGACAATTTGATGAAGCGCGGCGCCATTACAAGGTTTGATGGCACATTTCCAAAGCCCGCCCCTGCTCAGATTCCGAACGCAACTACGCTCGCCGCTCAGGCTGTGTGGCAATTATTGGCTTCGGCGAGAGCGTAACTTATTCTTACACCGCTACAACGGGCTGATCGGGATAGGACAATTGCTCGCGCGCGCGCCACTCCGGCGTCACATAATTCAAGATGAGGGATTTGCGTACACCCGGAATAGAACGCTTTTCAAATCCATGCCATGTGTTGTCAGCCGGAATGAAAATCATCGCACTATTTTTAACGAAAGGCGAATAACCCATATGTGTGTTCACATCACTATAAATATCCGTGCCTAATTTATCATGGCCCGGTTCATCCGAGAGATAAATCAACATCGTGAATTTTTTCACGCCAAGATCCGTGTGAGGCTCAAGCCAAAATCCATCTATGTCCTGTGCATATTCAAGACGCAAATAATTGCCCGATAAATCAACGCCACAGGCTTTGTTGAAACGCGCAATGGTTGAAGGCGCTTGAAGATACTCTGCAATAGCCGCGCAGACAGGATGTTTCGCAATATTGTCGCGATCAAAATATTGTCGCGTAGCGTTGTGCACTTCGCGTTTACCGGAAACACCGCCAAGATCCGGTACGGGGAAAGGCAGCGCGAGCAGCTGATCCGCCACCGGCGTCGGAAACACCCCGGACACAAACCAATGCCGATAAGGCGTCTCGGAGCGGTGTGCAGTGGCAAAAGCGTGTTCGAGCGCGGCGTCGAAATCCGGGCGAGAAGGCGTCATGTGGGGATCATTCCCTTAAAAATAACCTTGCGCGAGGACCGCGCCGTTTCATCAGTTTGAATAGCCTGAGCCGCCATAATGCGACAAGACAAAATGCGGCGTCTCAAAGCCGCTGTTTCGATCTGGACCTATGCAAAAAAGAGGGGACAATACTACGAGCAATGTTGCAATAGCCGGACCTAACGCTACATATTTAGGCAAAGATTGAGGAAATGTCATGGCAGAGCATCGCGAAAAGCTGATCATCATCGGGTCTGGCCCCGCCGGTTATACGGCGGCCATCTACGCCGCGCGCGCGATGCTGAAGCCCTTATTGATCAGCGGATTACAGCCCGGGGGCCAGCTCACCATCACAACCGATGTCGAAAATTATCCCGGCTTTGCCGACGCCATTCAAGGCCCTTGGCTCGTTGAGCAGATGCGCGCGCAGGCCGAACATGTCGGTACACGCTTCGCCTCCGACCTCATCGTCACGGCCGATCTTTCGCAAAGGCCCTTCAAAATGACGGGCGACAATGGCGATGTCTATTTCTGCGATGCGCTTGTGATTGCGACGGGCGCGCAAGCGAAATGGCTCGGCATTCCGGGCGAACAAAAATTTCAAGGCTTCGGCGTTTCGGCCTGCGCGACATGCGATGGTTTCTTTTTCCGCGGCAAGGAAGTGGCCGTCATCGGCGGCGGTAACTCAGCTGTAGAAGAAGCGCTCTATCTCGCAGGCATTGCGTCAAAGGTCACCGTTATCCATCGGCGCGACAGTTTTCGTGCAGAGAAAATTTTGCAAAACCGTCTCTTCGCTCATCCAAAAATTGAAGTCGTATGGAACCATACAGTTGATGACATAGCCGGTGGCGGCACGCCACCGTCTGTCACAGGTGTGATTGTGAAAAGCACAGAGACGGGTGTCGTGAAAACCATTCCGGTTGAAGGTGTCTTTGTTGCGATTGGTCACAGCCCGGCAAGCGCTGTATTCGCCGATCAACTCAACATGAAACAAGGCGGTTATATTTGGACCGCGGCGGATTCAACTGCGACATCGATTGAAGGCGTCTATGCCGCAGGCGATGTCACAGACGACGTTTATCGCCAAGCCGTGACGGCCGCAGGCATGGGGTGCATGGCCGCGCTTGAAGCCGAGCGGTGGTTGGCAGCGCATAAAACACATTTGAAGGCGGCTGAGTGATGGCGCCTGCGAATAATTTCTCCGCTTCATCGACGATCGATTGGGACAAGGTCCGCATCTTCTATGTTGCTGCCGATGCCGGAAGTTTCACGCATGCGGGTGATGTGCTGCAAATCAGTCAATCGGCTGTAAGCCGACAGGTCAGCGCGCTTGAGCGTGATCTGGGCGTGCCGCTTTTTCATCGCCATGCACGCGGCTTGATCCTCACGGAACAAGGCGAACATCTCTTCCGGACGGCGAAAGAGATGATGCTGAAATTCGAAACCGCACGTGCTCGTCTCACCAACAGCCGCGAAAAGCCAGATGGTGACTTACGTGTCACGACCACTGTAGGTCTTGGCGCGAATTGGTTGACGCCGCGCGTCGGCGAATTTCTAGATCTTTATCCAGACATTCGCTTGCAGATGCTTTTGACGGATGAAGAGCTTGATCTCTCGATGCGCGAAGCGGATGTCGCGATCTGGCTGCGGCAACCGACGCAATCCGATCTCATCCAGCGTCGGTTGTTCACCGTGCATTTCCACGCCTATGCGTCGCAAGATTATATCAAGAGACGCGGCGCGCCGAAAGAAACCGCCGATCTTGAAGAACATCGCATTCTTACTTTTGGCGGCCCCACGCCCTCCCATCTACTCAATGTGCAATGGTTGACAACGATTGGTCGTGATGCACGCCATCCGCGCCCTGCGGCGCTTATAATCAACAATATCTCTGGCCTTTATCATGCGGCCACGCGCGGCGCGGGCATTGCGGTGCTGCCGGATTATTTGGTTGATAAAGATGCAGGCCTTGTGCAGGTCCTCGCGCAACTCGAAGCACCAGCACTCGAAAGCTATTTTGTCTATCCGGAAGAGCTCAAGAATGTGGCACGCGTGCAAGCCTTCCGCGACTTCCTTGTTTCGAAAGCGCAACGCTGGGCGTATTGATATCAACGCATAGCGAATAACAAAAAAGCCCGGCACAGCCGGGCTTTTTTATTTCAATTCATAACGCAAAACTTATCTCAAATTTGCGGTGAATCTCTGAATCTTACCACACGCTTCTTCAAGCACTTTGTTTGACGTGGCGTAGGAGATACGGAAATTGGGTCCCAAACCAAAGGCCGAACCATGCACGGCGGCGACACCTTCGGCTTCGAGCAATTCAGTGACAAAATCTTCATCCGTCTTGATCACTTTGCCTGACGGCGTTGTTTTGCCGATCGCGTCTTTGCAGCTCGGATAGACATAGAACGCGCCTTCTGGCATCGGGCAGGACAAATATTTCGCTTGATTGAGCATCGACACAACAAGATCACGGCGCTCTTCGAAAGCCTTGCGGCTGACTTGAATGAAATCCTGAGGGCCGTTCAACGCTTCCACCGCTGCCCATTGCGCAATCGAGCAGGCGCCTGAAGTCTGTTGGCCCTGCACCATATCCATCGCTTTTATGAGATTGTCCGGTGCGCCGGCATAACCGATACGCCAACCCGTCATCGCATAGGCTTTCGACACGCCATTCATGGTGAGCGTGCGCTCCCACAAATTCGGTTCGATCTGCGCGGGTGTTGTGAAAACGAAATCACCGAAAGTGAGATGCTCATACATATCATCGGTGAGCACCCACACATGCGGATGACGTACAAGCACATCAGTGACGGCTTTCAATTCATCACGTGTATAGGCCGCGCCCGATGGATTGGAAGGCGAATTAAGAACAACCCACTTCGTGCGCGGTGTAATGGCTCGCTCGAGATCCGCAGCCTGCAGCTTGAAGCCCTTCTCGATCATCGTATCAACGAAGACGGCTGTTCCACCGCACAGAAGCACCATATCAGGATAGCTCACCCAATAAGGCGCGGGGATAATGACTTCATCGCCTTTGTTCAACGTCGACACAAACGCATTATAGAGAACCTGCTTGCCGCCTGTGCAGACAATGGTTTGCGACGGCTTATAGTCGAGCCCATTCTCGTGTTTGAATTTTTTTGAAATCGCTTCACGCAAGGGCTGAATGCCCGCGACCGGTGTGTATTTGGTCTCGCCTCGCTGAATGGCTTCCATCGCCGCCTTTTTGATGTTGTAGGGCGTATCGAAATCAGGCTCGCCAACCGAGAGCGAAATGATCTCGCGACCTTGCGCTTTCAAATCGCGCGCCTTCTGCGTCACCGCAATCGTGGCGGAAGGCTTCACGCGGGACAAAGCATCAGCAAGAAAGGCCATGGGGAACACTCCGGATCGGACGCAAAAACTTATGCGGGGCAAATAGGGAAACTCGGAATTCCCTAATGCGCCGTCGGTGAGGGGGCAAGGCCGCATGGCACTGGTTTGCCTGAAAAATAAAGGTTGCGCCCAAGGCAATCAGCGCAAAACCAACGCCATGCCCCCAATTGAGCGCCTCACCGAGTACCAAAACGGAAAATCCGGCAAAAACCACCAAAGTGATGACCTCTTGAATGGTCTTCAGCTCGGCCGCCGAATAGGTTCCAAAGCCGGTCCTGTTGGCCGGAACGGCGAAGCAATACTCGATCAGCGCAATCCCCCAACTCACGGTAATCGCAAGCGGCATACCGATCTCTTTGAATTTCAGATGGCCATACCAGGCAACCGTCATAAAAAGATTTGAAAGACACAAGAGAAGGATCGGCGCCACTGCAGGCGAGGAGACAAAGCCTAACTTTTAAACCTCAAAACGGCATAACAATCACGGAAATATCCCGCCCCCAATTCTTAACAAATCTTCATAACCATGACGCAAATTTAATAATATTGTCATCCCCTTCGAACATGGCGCGTTTTAACGTGAATAAAGGTCATGCGATTCGCATGGCTCCGTCTTTAAAGATGGAGTTGATCATGATCCGCCATATCGCCACCGGCCTCGTCGCAGCCGGCCTCGCCCTTGCCCCCTCTTTCGCATTTGCCAAAACCTACAAGACGCAAAAGACCTGCGTGAAACATCACATGGTCTGGAAAGACGGCAAGTGCCACAAGGCCGGAGGCCTATTGCTACATGACCGCGCCCAGCGGTTCGTCAAAGGTCCGGTTTATCCGAGCCTTTTCTTTTTGGAGTGAGTCACGCTTCAGACACCTTGCCCCGGCTCATGTGAAAGGCCATTTTGATTCCCATGGCCAAAACACCAAAACCCACCGGCAAGGCTTCAAAGCCTGACCTGAAGCCGCTTGATGAACATCTCGCCGCTTTGTTGAACCCCGCCCTCACGCCCGAGCGGCAGGCGAAGGCAAATGCGCGCGCGGGAAAACTGAGCGGCCGCACGGAAGGCTTTGGTGAAGCCCCGCAAACGGGCTATTCGGCCACGATTGCGGTCAACGATCCGAAACTGAAAGCGGCCTTGGGATTGCCCGAGCTTCCGCCAGAGGGTCCACATCGCGGCGACCGCATTCGCGACAAAGATATTTCACGTGAAGCCATACTGAAGGAAGCGCCGCGCCGCGTGCGGCAAGGCAATGTCAAACGCGATGCCGACGAGGAAGAGGACAGTGTCACAGGTTCGGGCGCGACGATGGTCGCACTCAAAGAATTGCTTGAAGGCGGCGATCCGCGTTTTCGCGGTCGCACGGATTGGACCCCGCACAGACCTACGCGCCCTGAAAAAAGCGAAGGCGGCATCCGCTTCGATTTGATTTCCGAGTATAAACCCGCAGGCGATCAACCCACCGCGATCAAAGAGCTTGTCTCCCGTGTCGAACAGAATGAGCGCGACCAAGTGTTGCTCGGTGTGACAGGTTCCGGCAAAACATTCACAATGGCGCAAGTGATTGCCGAGACGCAGCGCCCGGCCCTTATTCTTGCGCCAAACAAAACACTGGCCGCGCAGCTTTATGGCGAGTTCAAAAGCTTCTTTCCGAATAATGCGGTTGAGTATTTTGTTTCTTACTACGATTACTATCAACCCGAAGCCTATGTGCCGCGCACCGATACATTCATTGAAAAAGAATCGACCATCAATGAACAGATCGACCGGATGCGCCATGCCGCCACGCGCGCTTTGCTCGAACGCGATGACGTGATCATTGTTGCGTCTGTGTCTTGCATTTACGGTATCGGCTCGGTTGAGACCTATACCGCGATGACATTCTCGGTAAAGCTTGGCGAAACCATGTCGCAACGCCAGCTCATCGCCGATCTTGTAGCACTTCAATATAAGCGCTCCGGTGGCGACTTCATTCGCGGCTCATTCCGTGTGCGCGGTGATATCATTGAAGTCTTTCCCGCCCACTATGAAGATCGCGCTTGGCGCATTTCGATGTTTGGCGACGAAGTGGAATCGATTGTCGAATTCGATCCGCTGACCGGCAACAAAACCGCCGATCTCGAGCAGGTGAAAGTCTACGCCAATTCGCATTATGTCACGCCGCGCCCCACATTGCTGCAATCGATCAAAGGCATCAAAGACGAATTGAAGGCGCGTCTTGATGATCTTATTCGCTCTGGTCGTCTGCTTGAAGCGCAGCGCTTAGAGCAGCGCACTCTGTTTGATCTCGAAATGTTGGAGGCCACCGGCGTGTGCCAGGGTATTGAAAATTATTCGCGCTATCTGACGGGACGCAAACCGGGTGAGCCGCCGCCGACTCTCTTTGAATATCTGCCCGACAATGCGCTTGTGTTCACGGACGAGAGCCACGTCACCGTGCCGCAAATTGGCGGCATGTATCGTGGTGACTTCCGCCGCAAAGCGACGCTTGCTGAATATGGCTTCCGTTTGCCTTCATGCCTTGATAATCGTCCGTTGCGTTTTGAAGAATGGAACGCGATGCGGCCGCAAACCATTCACGTCTCGGCCACGCCAAGCGAATGGGAATTGGAACAATCAGGCGGCGTTTTTGTCGAGCAAGTCATTCGCCCTACAGGCCTCATTGATCCAGAAGTTGTGATCCGTCCCGCACGCGCGCAAGTCGATGATCTTTTGGGCGAATTGCGCGAGGTTGCAGCGCGCGGCTATCGTACGCTTGTCACCGTACTTACCAAACGCATGGCGGAAGATCTCACCGAATATCTGCACGAGAACAATGTGCGTGTGCGCTATATGCATTCGGATATTGATACGATTGAACGCATCGAAATCATTCGCGACTTGCGGCTTGGAGTGTTCGATGTCCTTGTTGGCATCAATCTGCTTCGCGAAGGCCTCGATATTCCCGAATGCGCGTTGGTTGCCATTCTTGATGCGGATAAAGAAGGGTTCTTGCGCTCAGAAACGTCACTAATTCAAACCATTGGCCGCGCCGCGCGTAATGTCGACGGCAAAGTGGTGCTTTATGCCGACAAGATGACAGGCTCTATGGAACGTGCGATTGCGGAAACCAATCGCCGCCGCGAAAAACAAAAAGCCTATAATGAAGCCAACGGCATCACACCGGAAACGATTAAGCGCGGCATTTCCGATATTCTCGAAAGCGTTTACGAGCGCGACCATGTGCAGGTTGATACCGGTCTCGCTGATAAACCTGTTGCGGGACACAATCTCAAACTCACGCTTGCAGATTTGGAAAAGAAAATGCGCGAGGCGGCGGCTGACCTCGAATTCGAGACCGCTGCGCGCTTGCGTGATGAAATCAAACGTTTGGAAGCAACCGAACTTGCGATTGCGGACGATCCACTCGCGCGGCAATCCGATGTTGAAGACAAAGCTGGCCGCTTCAAAGGCGATCGCACTTATGGCGACGCCGCCAATCTGCCGCCCACGCGCGCGCGCAAACCCACCGATGAAGATATGGACCCGCATAATTGGGGCGGTGGCGAAGCGAGGCCTCGGGGAAAAGGGGGAGGTAGAGTGCACTCTCATCTGTCGTTGCGACCAAGAATACGCAAAGACTAAAATACTACACCGGCACCCTGATCGTCGCGCGCAAGCCACCAAGCGGGCCATCGACAAGCATCACATCGCCGCCATGCGCGCGGGCGATGTCGCGCGCGATCGCTAAGCCTAAGCCTGAACCGCCTTCGTCGATATTACGCGCTTCATCAAGGCGCACAAAAGGTTTGAATACATTTGCGCGTTGTTCTTCAGGAATGCCCGGCCCGTCATCATCAACATGAATGAATAATGCGCGGCCATCTTCAACCGCAGACAAACCAATCTTCGTGCCATGGCGCAACGCATTGCCGACAAGATTGGTGAGGCACCGTTTAAAACTGTCGCGCCGAATGGTCACAACCAGATCGCCTGCTACGTCAAGCGTGATGTTGTGACCTTGCCTTTCCGTCTCGCTCTTCACATCCTGAAGCAGATTACGGATTTTCACGGGCTGCGCCTGTTCGGCACTCTCACCGCGCGCGAAAGCGAGATAGGCTTCAAGCATGCGCGTCATTTCTTCAACATCTTTTTTGAGCGCATCACGTTCAGGCGTTTCGTCCATCATCTCAAGCGATAAACGGAACCGCGTGAGAACGGTCCGCAAATCATGACTCACACCATTAAGCATCGCGGTGCGTTGTTCAATCGCGCGTTCAATGCGCCGCTTCATTTCAAGAAATGCGACACCCGCTTGGCGTACTTCGCGTGCGCCATGCGGTCGATATTCAACGTCTCGGCCTTTGCCGAAACTTTCCGCCGCTTGCGCAAGATGCAACACCGGCCGGATCTGATTACGCAAAAAGATGATCGCGACCACAAGCAGAATAAGTGACGAGCCCACCATCCAAAGAATGAAAATATGCGAATTCGACGCGTAGGCTTGCGAGCGATGCGCCATCACGCGCAAAATTGACCAGCCCAATTGCACACGAATTTCAACAAGATCGGATGATCCCACCGTATCAATCCAGAACGGTCTTTTAATGAAAGCGCCAATCTCATCCGACAAAGCGGAATCAAGAATAGAAAAGAATGGACGCGGGCCGGGTGCCGGCAATTTGCCAGGCGGCATCACTTCGAGATCAAGACCCAAACGGTTACTCGCCACCTTGATGGTTGATTCCAAAGCTGCGGGCGAGCGATCACGCTCCATCACATCAATCACAGCGGCAATGTCATGCACAACAGAAGCTGAAAGACGTTGGGTCACCATCTGCCAATGCCGCTCCATGAAGACGTAAGCGACAATCGATTGCAGCAACACAACAGGCGCGATGATAATGATCAGCGCGCGCGCAAAAAGCCCTTTGGGCATTTGCGCTGCGAGAAAACGCGCAAAGCGCCGCCAGGCATTTATCACCGGATTTTTTGAAGGCATATCGCGCGAAGCTGCCATCGTTTCAATCCACCAAAAGCCGATAACCGAGCCCGCGCACGGTTTGAAGATGAACCGGATTGGAAGGATCCTGTTCAATCTTGCGTCTTAGCCGGTTGATTTGCACATCGACTGTACGATCACTCACAAGATCATCACCCGCAATCGCTTCACGCGTTATCGTTTCACCAGGGCGTTCGGTTAGGATCGCGAGCAATTCGCATTCGCGATCAGTCAACCGAATAATTTCATCGCCTCGCCGCAATTCGCGTCGGTTTATGCGGAATGAAAAATCACCAAAGCGGATCACTTCACGCGGCTCTGGCACAAGCGGCGCCTGTGTCGCTTGTTTACGGATCATATTATTGATTCGGAGCAGAAGCTCGCGCGGCTCAAAAGGTTTTGGCAGATAGTCATCCGCGCCAATCTCAAGCCCAGTGATGCGATCATCCACCTCGTTACGCGCGGTCAACATCAAAATGGGAATGGCTGATGTGGTGCGAATATCCCGCGCGAGATCAAATCCATTTTCACCCGGCATCATGACATCGAGGATCAAAGCGTCAAAAACAAAAAGCCTCATCCGTGAGCGGGCTTCTGTGGCATCTTTCGCCACCGTCACGCGAAATCCATGATCACCCAAAAAGCGCGCCAACAAATCACGCAAGCGACGGTCATCATCAACCACCAGAATATGCGCCGCATCGGGCAACAAAGGCGCGCGTGTTTCAGCCGCGTTCACTTCAGCGGTCCTTTCGATGTCATCACGCGCTCAACCGATGAGCGAAGCTCTGGTTCAATCATCGCATTCAAAAAACGCCGTGCGGCCAAAGCATCTTGCGCACCACATTCCGCAATCGCCCGCGCAATGCGTTGCGTCTGCAAGGATGCGAGATCGCGCGCCAATCTTTGGCCCTTTGTGGTCAAGTGAAGATGCCTTTGACGACGGTCTTCAATGCCTAAGCGACTCTCGATGAAGCCTTGCGTGATCAATTCCTTCAACACGCGGTTCAAACTTTGTTTGGTGATTTTCAAAATCTCGAGCAAATCGGCTATCGTCAGCCCGGGATTACGATCAACAAAGTGAATGACACGGTGATGCGCCCGACCAAATTTGAAAGTCTCAAGCAAGCGATCGGGATCACCGACGAAATCGCGATAAGCAAAAAACAGAAGCTCGATCAATTCGTAAAGCGGTTCCCTATCCCCGGCTTCGGAGATGAGTGCGACCGCTACGGTTCTGTCCTGTCTCACGCCATTCGTCCTATCGGTCTCGGGGGCAAGAGGAAAACGGCCCCAAAATTACGTCAGCCTTGTTGACATATTTCAGGCGCGTTGCTACGCGTCAAGCCAGAACGCTGCACCGAAGCATGCGGAACGGCAAGGAGTTCCGCAAAAGTGAAGGCGCAGCGCCAAGCGGCCACAAGACCGCCGAAACACAAATGGAGCGCCCTATGTCCGTGATCCCCTTCGACCTTCGTGACGGTTATATCTGGCTCGACGGCAAACTTGTCGAATGGAAAGAGGCAAAGCTTCATGTCTTGAGCCACGGACTTCATTATGGCTCGTCGGTGTTTGAAGGCGAGCGCGCTTATAATGGCAAAATTTTCAAAACCACCGAACATTCAGAACGCTTTTTGCGTTCGGCCAGAATTCTTGATTTTGAGATTCCTTACACGGTCGAACAATTGAACGAAGCCAAAGATCTCGTTGTGGCGAAGAATGGCTTCAAAAATTGCTATGTGCGTCCGGTGGCTTGGCGCGGCAGCGAGATGATGGCAGTGGCGGCCCAACACGCAACGATCCATGTGGCGATCGCAACATGGGACTGGCCGTCAATGTTCGACGTTGCGCAAAAGATGAAAGGCATTCGCCTCGATATTGCCGATTATCGTCGCCCCGATCCCCAAACCGCACCTTGCGATTCAAAAGCCGCAGGCCTTTATATGATCTGCACGATTTCAAAACATCGCGCCGAGCGTAAAGGCTATGCCGATGCCATGATGCTTGATTGGCAAGGCCGCGTGGCCGAATGTACGGGTGCGAATATCTTCTTCACGCAGGGCGGTAAGATTCACACGCCGATTGCGGATTGCTTCTTGAATGGCATCACGCGCCAAACAGTGATTGGTCTTGCCAAAGATCGTCAAATCGAAGTCATCGAACGACGCATCATGCCGGAAGAACTTGCAAGCTTTGATGAATGTTTC
>VGCJ01000019.1 GCA_016870035.1 Alphaproteobacteria bacterium | reverse complement strand
AACGCGTAACTTCAGCGTCAAATTGCAAGGTCACGGTTCCGGTGGGTCCATGACGTTGTTTGCCGATTATGACTTCAGCGCGACCATGGACCTGTTCCATTTCCGTCTGCCATTTGAAATATTCTTCTGTGCCCATTTTGGGCTCTTTGTTTTTGAGATAATATTCTTCACGAAACACAAAGAGTACGATATCGGCGTCTTGTTCGATTGAGCCAGACTCACGCAAATCGGAAAGTTGCGGGCGCTTATCATCGCGTTGTTCTACTTGACGCGACAATTGCGAAAGCGCGATCACGGGGACATTTAATTCTTTCGCAAGCGCTTTCAAACCGGTGGTGATTTCAGTCAATTCCTGAACGCGATTATCACCTTTGCGTGCGGAACCCGAAAGAAGCTGCAAATAGTCAACAACCAGAACATCTAATCCTTTTTGCCGCTTCAAGCGACGAGCACGCGCAACAAGCTGCGCAATCGAGATGCCGCCCGTTTCGTCGATATAAAAGGGAATGCGTTCCATCTCGCGCGCCACATCCGCGATTTTGGAAAAATCCTGTTCACCGATTTCACCGCGACGAATTTTGTAAGACGCGACACCTGATTGCTCGGCGATAATACGCGTTGCTAATTGTTCAGCCGACATTTCGAGCGAGAAGAAGCCGACGATGCCCCCGTCAAGACGTTTGATGGATCCATCTTGTTGTTTCTCGCCGGAATAAGCGCGCGCGATGTTGAAGGCGATATTGGTGGCAAGTGCGGTTTTGCCCATACCCGGGCGACCAGCCACGATGATCAAATCTGATGATTGCAAACCGCCAAGCATACGGTCGAGATCGAAAAGACCAGTTGCAACACCTGATAATTTCCGATCACGCCGAAACGCTTCGGCGGCGAGTTCAACGGCATTTTTCAAAGCGCTCGAGAAATCTTGAAAGCCGCCATCATAGCGACCTTGTTCGGCAAGTTCATAAAGGCGACGCTCTGTGTTTTCAATTTGTTTGCGCGGATGATCGTCAACCGGCGCATCATAGGCGACATTGACCATGTCTTCGCCGATATTGATTAGCTGGCGACGCATGGCGAGATCATAGATCGTGCGGCCATAGGCTTCGGCATTCACAACCGTTGTCGCTTCAGCCGCGAGGCGCGCGAGATATTGCGGCACCGTCATGCCGCCCAGGTCCTGATCACCAACAAAGGATTTCAGTGTGACGGGCGTTGCGAGTTTTCCGGCGCGGATCAATTGCTGCAAAATATCGTAGATGCGGCGATGCAGCTCTTCTGAATAATGCGTAGGCTCTAAAAAATCGGAAACGCGAAAATAAGCATCATTATTGACAAGGATTGCGCCGAGCAAAGCTTGCTCTGCCTCCACATTATGGGGCGGTACACGATAGGGTGTTTCAATATCTGCGAGGCGAAGTACGGTTGAGGGCGCGGCCATTGGACTTTCCAATTATATTCAACGGAGCTTTAGACTGAGCCTGCCAGACGAATCACGATGAGATCACGATTCTTATCAAAGCGTGCCCGTTTTCCACAGCGCTCACAGAGAACGCAGAAATCATAAGGCGCGGATACGATTTTTCTTGCTTTGCGCAAACAATTGAAAAAGCCCGGTTTTCACCGCGCCTTTCGGTATTTCCTGTGAGTGAACGGGGCGATTATTCGCCGTCGCCGCCTTCAGCAAGCGCCGCGCCGACTTCAAGGCCCAAATCCGTCGAGATTGCTTCTTCACGAACAATCGTGCTTTCGCCTCGGGCTTGACGCTCAGCTTCTTCAGGGCTGCGCGCAACATTGATGGTGATCTTTACATCCACTTCCGGATGGAGATGCACAGGAACCCTGTGAAGGCCAATCGTCTTGATTGGAATGTTCAACATAACCTGATTGCGGTTGAGGCTGAAGCCGCCGGCGGTCGCTGCTTCTGCGATATCACGCGCAGCAACTGAACCATAGAGCTGGCCCATTTCACCGGCCTGACGAATGATCACGAATAATTGACCATCGAGTTTTTCAGCAATGGCAGAAGCTTCTTTTTTCGCGGTGAGATTGCGCGCTTCAAGCTGCGCGCGCTGCGTTTCAAAATGCGCGATATTGTCTTTCGTCGCGCGCACGGCTTTTTGGCGCGGCAAAAGGAAATTGCGTGCGTAACCATCTTTCACGCGGACAACATCGCCCATTTGTCCGAGATTGGGAACGCGTTCGAGAAGAACGACTTGCATGTGGAGGTCCTTTCTAAATTAAGCTTCAGTGTTCGAGGGAAGAGGGGTGGTTGAAAACCGTGTCCGGAAGGAAAGCCACATATCTGCTATCCCGAGTAACGCGATGCCGATGACGGGCCAACCTGGCAGCACGACAAAGACGAGATAAATCGCGAAGAGCAGACCGTGACGTGATTTCAGCGGCCGTGTGATCGCATGAAGAACAGCGAGTCCTTGCATACAGAACCCAACAACAAGACTTGCCAAAACAATACGCCCGGCAAGCGAGGCATAATCTTGCGCGGCGATTGCCAAAGCGAGCGCGAGAACCAGAGCGGGCACCGTGATACGTGGCAGCGCGAGTGACGCGAGGTCTGGCCACGGGCGCGGCAATCTGCCAGAGGCTTGAACAATGCGTCCGGCCAACCATAGCAGGATCACCGAAATCATAACGCTGGCAGCGGCGCTGATCGGAGCGGCGATGTTTGCGAGGAGTGAGGAGAGTGTTTTTAAGAATTGCGCTCTTTCATCAGCCGACATGCCGGCGACGAGGTCCGGGTCATAAGTGAGGACGATATCAACAGCGCGCCCGAATGTAGCAATGAAGCTTTCATAATTAGGCGCAATCAACAATCAGCCGATGAGTGTTAGCGCCGATGAAAGACCAATCACCCAAAGAAGAACGCGACCGAGCGGATACCATTCCATCGTCGCGGGGTCGTCATTGGATGACGGGCGCCCGAGCAGCAGTAGATAGGCGGTGAACAAAGATGGTAACGCAACCGAGAGTGCTTGAATGACGCCCGCAAGCGGCGAGAAAATCAGCGCAGTGACGGCGAGTGAAACGAGCGTTGCAAAAAGACCGGATTGATAACCAAAGCCCAAAGTCGCAATCAAAATCGGTAAAGGCGCGATCAAGTAAAGCAGGAAGGCGAGCGGAGAACCCGTTGAAATAACGGCAAAAAGCAACGCCGATACCGCGCCGCATCCTGCTCCGAAAGAAAGGTTCTTACCCGTAGTCATCCCGCTGTCCCGCTGACCCCAAAGGGGCGGTTAGGAACGGATCAATCGTCTGCTCCAACAAATCCGGATTGGGCCTACACCTTCTTCCAGATCAGTGATGAGAAGTCCGGGACCCGTAGGTCCCGGTCATTGATTTTGTCTCGAAAGAGACAATTACGCGATCACGTAAGGCAGGAGACCCACGAAACGGGCGCGCTTTATGGCTTGCGCCAATTCGCGTTGCTTCTTTGCTGAGACGGCCGTGATGCGTGAAGGAACAATCTTGCCGCGCTCAGAAATGTAACGCGAGAGCAAACGTGTGTCCTTGTAGTCGATCTTCGGCGCATTGGCGCCCGAGAACGGGCAGGACTTGCGGCGACGATAGAAGGGGCGACGTGCGCCACCTGATGATTCAACAGCTGACATCAGAAGCTCTCCTCTTCAGCATCGTTTTCGTCACGACGGGGCGGACGCGGAGCGCGGCCACTACCGCCGCCACCACCGCCACCGAAGCGGCCACCACCTGGACGACCGCCGCCTGGGCCGCGATCGCCACGATCATCATCACGATCGCGCTTCTGGAGCATGGCCGATGGGCCTTCTTCCAGCGCTTCGACACGGATGGTGAGGGAGCGGATCACGTCTTCGCTGATCGCTTCGAGGCGCTCGACCTCCGCGACAGCGGCATGTGGCGCATCGACATTGAGAAGCGTGAAATGGGCTTTCCGGTTCTTTTTGATCCGGAAGGCGAGGGTCTTCACGCCCCAATATTCGGTCTTCGTGACCTTGCCGCCATTGGCTTCGATCACGCCTTTGTATTGTTCATTGATGGCCTCGACCTGCTGCGCCGTCACATCTTGGCGCACAAGGATGACATGCTCATAGAGAGCCATGGGTTTGCCTTTCCTATTTCACGCGAGCTTTCGGCGCCAAGCCCTTTGAGCCACTAGGATTTTTAAATCCGAAGAAAGGCCCGAAACGAGAGAGGAACGAAGGCGGAGACAAGGGAAGGGGAGAGGGATCTCCTCCCCGAAATTTCGGGTTTTCCTTTCAGCCACCGACCGATCGACCGCGATTGAAAGCGCTCTCCTAATGGCAAAACTCAAGAAAGGCAAGGGGATAGCGCCGCGGAGGCCGGACCAAAAAGTTACCCGAAAGCGCCCATCACCAAAGTCACATTCAGCCCAATAATCACAATCGCAATCAGACTCGCCAGCGCGGTCACGGCGCGTGGGGCAACCAAAGCACTCATCCGTCTCTTTGAAGCTGTGAAGATCACGAGGGGCACGATGGCAAAGGGCAATTGCAGACTTAAGACCACTTGGCTGAAGACAAGGAGCTCGGTCGCTCCCTCATTGCCATAGTAGAAAGCCACGAAGGCTGCGGGCCCAACCGCGACGAGGCGTGTGACAAGCCTTTGCACCCAAGGCCTGAAGGCGATTTTAAGGAACCCTTCAAACACGATTTGGCCCGCGAGTGTGGCTGTCACTGTGGCGTTGAGACCGCAGCCGATGAGCGCAATCGCGAAGAGGATCGGTGCGAGCGATGTACCCAAGAGGGGCTCGAGCAACGCATGGGCGTCGGACAATTCTGCGATCTCGGTTTTACCATTCGCGTGAAAAGTTGCGGCCGACAGGATCAAAATCGACGCATTGATCAGGAAGGCGAAACAAAGGGCGACGGTTGAATCGATCGTCGCGAAAGTCAGGCTTTCTTTTCTGGCCTTTGGCGTCGTGCCAAGCACGCGTGTCTGAATGACGCCGGAATGGAGATAGAGATTATGGGGCATCACGGTCGCGCCCAAAATCCCGAGCGCGAGATAGAGCATCTCCGGATTGGTGAGGATCGTTGAACTTGGCATCAACGCGGGAAAAACCGCGTTCCAATCGGGTTTTGCGAGTGCAATTTCGATAACAAAGCAGAATGTGATCAAGGCGAGGACACCGATCACAACCGCTTCGATCGTGCGGAACCCATAACGTTGGAGCGCAAGGATCAAGAGCGCATCCAACGCCGTCACCGCAATGCCAATGGGCAGCGGCCAGCCGAAGAGTAATTGCAGCCCGATGGCGGTGCCGATGACTTCGGCAATATCGGTGGCGATGATGGCGATTTCCGCCAGAAAGAAGAGGATGAGATTGATCGGTGCAGGCAGGGTCTCTCGGCAGGTTTCCGCGAGATCCTTGCCGGTGGCGACCGCAAGACGCGCGGCCAAGGCCTGTAAGAGAATGGCTGTCAGGCTTGAGAGCAGCACCACAGAGAGAAGCGTGTAGCCAAATTTCGAACCGCCCGCGAGCGAGGTCGCCCAATTGCCGGGATCCATATAGCCGACCGCAACAAGATAGCCCGGACCGAGAAAGGCCAAGAGCTTACGCCCAAAGGACCAATGGGCGGCAACGGGCACAGTCCCGTGATCGGCCCGCAAGCCATGGATTGTGGCCGGGCGGTTGGCGTCTGAAATCTCATTCATTCTCTATAAATTGCCTATTGCCTTCCGATCCTCAAGGTCTGCGGTTCATTTTTTTCCCCGCACTAGGGCGATGAAGACCGGCATTTTTGTGGTTTCACCACAACACTGAGTTTCAAAACAGTGTCTCCTCCCGCAGAAGGAAGAGCTTTGACGAAAAATGGCCACAATGAAGCTGATCTGGAGTGTCGTCTGCTTTTTAAAAACAGGCTTGGCAATTGAAAAGTAACGCCTTTGTCGCCATGGTGTCGCCCGCGTTGCCCAATATGAAGTCGGGTTCCGGGGGAGAGGCGGACGAAAGCGTGGGTTTTCGGTCCGCGAGAGAGAAGGTTTGAAAGGCCAGAACGTCTCATGAGCGATCGTGTTTTTGATAAATCCAAATTGCCCAGCCGCCATGTGACGGAAGGCCCGGCGCGTGCGCCGCATCGGTCTTATTATTACGCCATGGGATTGAACCGCGCGCAGATGAGCCGCCCCTTTGTTGGCGTGGCCTCGTGTTGGAATGAAGCGGCACCGTGCAACAACACGCTCATGCATCAAGCGCAATTCGTGAAGCGTGGCGTGGACGCGGCCGGCGGCACACCGCGCGAGTTCGTGACCATCACAGTGACAGACGGCATCGCGATGGGCCATCAAGGCATGAAGTCATCGCTTGTGTCGCGTGAAGTGATTGCTGACTCGGTTGAGCTCACCATGCGCGGCCATTCTTATGATGCAATTGTCGGTCTTGCAGGTTGTGACAAATCTTTGCCGGGCATGATGATGGCGATGGTACGCTTGAATGTGCCTTCGGTCTTTATCTATGGCGGATCTATTTTGCCGGGCACTTTCAAAGGCAAGCCGGTAACAGTTCAAGATGTCTTCGAAGCGGTCGGAAAATATTCGGTCGGCGCGATGAATGAAGAAGATCTCTACGAACTCGAATCTGTTGCCTGTCCCTCATCAGGTGCGTGTGGCGCGCAATTTACCGCCAACACAATGGCCACAGTTTCAGAAGCTATTGGTCTTGCGCTTCCTTATTCAGCTGGCGCGCCTGCACCTTATGAAATTCGTGAACAATTCTGCCGCACAGCAGGCGAGATGATCATGGATTTGATCGCCAAAAATATCCGGCCGCGTGACATCGTGACGAGAAAAGCGCTTGAGAATGCGGCGACGGTTGTTGCGGCCTCTGGTGGTTCTACCAATGCAGCACTGCATCTTCCTGCAATTGCCCATGAAGCGGGTATTGATTTCGATTTGTTCGACGTTGCCGAGATCTTCAAAAAGACGCCTTACATCGCCGATTTGAAGCCAGGCGGAAAATATGTCGCGAAAGATATGTTTGAAGTGGGCGGCATTCCGCTTCTCATGAAGACGCTTCTTGATCATGGCTATCTGCATGGTGACTGCATGACGGTTACTGGACGCACGATGGCCGAGAACATGGCGAGCGTGAAATGGAATCCAGATCAGGATGTTGTTTATGCGGCCAATAAGCCTTTGACACCAACAGGCGGTGTTGTCGGTCTTAAGGGCAATCTCGCTCCTGAAGGCGCGATTGTGAAAGTCGCTGGCATGCCGGTTGAAAAACAAGTCTTCACCGGACCTGCACGCGTGTTTGATAATGAAGAAGCTTGCTTCGAGGCGGTCACAAAGCGCCAATACAAAGAAGGCGAAGTGCTTGTCATTCGCCATGAAGGTCCGCGCGGTGGTCCGGGCATGCGTGAAATGCTGGCAACAACTGCGGCACTTTATGGGCAAGGCATGGGCGATAAAGTGGCGCTCATCACAGATGGACGATTCTCAGGCGCAACGCGCGGCTTCTGCGTGGGCCATGTTGGCCCCGAAGCAGCGGTCGGCGGTCCCATTGCGCTCTTAAAAGATGGCGACATGATTCATCTCGACGCGATCAAAGGAATTTTATCGGTCGATTTGTCAGATGATGAGTTGGCTCGCCGCAAAAAAGACTGGAAGTCGCGCGAACATGAATATGGATCGGGCGCGATTTGGAAATACGCGCAGACTGTTGGGTCTGCACGGGCCGGCGCGGTGACCCATCCCGGCGGCAAGGGTGAAAAATTCGTCTATGCGGATATTTGAGGCAATAAGACCAGGGTTGATGTTTGTCCTACCGGCTCTCTTTGTGGCCGGTGGGTCATGCATCACAAAAGTCTACGCGCTTGATCGCAGCTCCGGACATTCGACGGTATCGATTCAGAAACAAACTAATGACGTCGATGATGATGTTGATGGTTCATCAGTAAAGACCGCTAAGTCATCGACCTCACCGATTTTAGCCTCTCCGGTTCAAAGATATGATGAGGAACAAAGCAGTTCATCTGAAATGGTAGAAGGTCCGCCAAGTACTGCGGATCTCACAAAAGCACCGCTTGAAGCGTTGAGTTCGGTTGTTGATGCAACACGCAATGCAATCCGCTCTTATCTTGCCGGCAATAAAGACGAGGCCGTCAAATCGCTTGAATATGCAGCGGATCAAGGTCATGCGCCTGCGCAATGGAAATTGGCGCGGATGTATGCGGAAGGTGATGGCGTACCGCGCGATGATCTGCGTGCGTTTGAAGCCTTCTCAAAAGTTTGTGACCGTCATGCCGACGAGGCACCAGACTCGCCAACTGCGCCTTTTGTGGCGAATGCTTTTGTGGCTTTGGGTTCCTATTATCTGAATGGCATCCCGAATAGCGCGGTGAAAGCCAATCCCTCACGCGCGCGAGAGATGTTCAATTATTCTGCGAGCTATTTCGGTGACGCGCAGGCACAACTCATTCTTGCGCGGCTTTACCTTGAAGGCATTGGTGGCTCGAAAGATATGAAGCAAGCCGTGCGCTGGCTCAATCTCTCAGCGGAAAAAGGCAATCGCATTGCGCAAGCGCAATTAGGCCAACTTTTATTTTCAGGCGAAGCCGGAATGAAACAACGTGCACGCGGTTTGATGTGGTTAAGTGTTGCACGGGTGGGCGCTGATCCGCAGAAAGATGCGTGGATCATTGATGCGCACGAAGAAGCGATGGAAAAAGCGAGCGAGGCTGATCGTTATGCAGCCATTGCCTATGGCAGCCAACGAGAGAAGCGCTCAAAATAGTTTTACGATTTAGGCGCAGGATAAATTTTCAAAATTCAAGATCAATACGCACGGGCACGTGATCGGAGGGTTTTTCCCATCCGCGAACATGAGCGTCAATCGTGGATGATTTTAATGCGTCAGTTGCCTGCGGTGACAACAAAAGATGATCAATGCGAATGCCATTGTTTTTTTGCCAGGCGCCCGCTTGATAATCCCAGAATGTATAGATCTGATCGGCATCGCTTGTCGCGCGCACGGCATCGGTTAATCCGAGGGCAAGAAGTTCCTGCCATTTCGCGCGGGACTCGGGGCGAAAAAGCGCGTCATTCACCCATAGATCGGGATGAGCGGCATCTTGTGGTTTCGGAATGATGTTGTAATCGCCCGCGATCACAAAACATTTTTCGCTCTGAAGCCAAGTTTTTGCATGCGCAATGAGCGCTTCAAGAAAGTCGAGCTTATAGGAAAACTTTTCTGTGCCGAGCGGATTTCCGTTGGGAGCATAGAGCGAGGCTACGCAAATGGGTGTTTGTCCTTTGGGCGCAATGAGCGCTTCGATGTAACGAGATTGCGGCTCGCTCGGTTGATGCGGCAACCCGCGCCGACACTCTTCAATCTTATGTTTCGACAATATTGCTACACCATTGAATGTCCTCTGCCCGAGTGTTTCGACATGATAACCGAGCGATTCGATCTCAAGCCGCGGAAATGCGTCATCAAGACATTTCAATTCCTGCAGACAGACGACATCGGGAGCAGCTTCTTTGAGCCATGCAGTCAAATGCTCGATTCTTTGGCGAACCGAATTTACGTTCCAAGTGGCGATACGCATGGCAAATTCCGGCGGTTAGGGATTCGGGAGCGGTAAGATTACGAGAGACGTAGGGGGCTGACCAGTGCGGGGCGTATTTTCGGGTCGCGATGGACAGCTTGACTCTTCCCGCATCGTGGCTCACGAGCGCGCGGCGAAAGAAACGCGTCATCAATGAACGCGGCAGGAGATCTCAATTATGACGGTGGCATTCACATTTCCGGGGCAGGGCAGCCAGGCGGTGGGTATGGGCAAGGGATTTGCCGATAATTTTGCGCCCGCACGTGCCGTTTTTGCAGAAGTGGATGATGCGCTGTCTCAAAAACTCTCCGCGCTGATGTTCGAAGGACCTCAGGATCAGCTGACCCTAACTGCCAATGCTCAGCCTGCCTTGATGGCGGTGAGTCTTGCGATTTTGCGTGTTCTTGAATCGGAAGCGGGGATCACGCCTGCTAAAAATGCACGTTTCGTGGCGGGTCACTCGCTCGGTGAATATTCAGCGCTTGCGGCGGCAGGCAGTCTCTCTATTGCTGATACGGCGGGGCTTTTACGTATCCGTGGAAATGCGATGCAAGCGGCGGTGGGGCCCGGTGTTGGCGCCATGGCAGCTTTGCTGGGTCTCGATTTTGATGCTGCCGCTGCGGTGGCTCAAGAAGCGGCGCAAGGCGAAATCTGCCAAGCCGCCAATGATAATGGTGGTGGTCAGGTTGTTGTTTCAGGCAGTAAAGCGGCCGTTGAACGCGCGGTTGAGCTTGCTAAAACCAAGGGCGCAAAGCGCGCCGTTATGCTTTCGGTATCTGCGCCCTTCCATTGCGCGTTGATGCAACCGGCTGCGGATGCGATGGCTGAGGCTCTTTCGAAAGTGAATATCAACGCCCCGGTCGTCCCTCTGGTCGGAAACGTTACGGCAGCCGCAGGTTCGGATCCCGAAGCGATCCGCCGTAATCTCGTGACCCAAGTGACAGGCATCGTGCGCTGGCGCGAAAGCATTGCCTATATGGCTGCTCAAGGGATCACGAAATTTGTCGAGATTGGTTCGGTCAAAGTGTTAACCGGACTCGTGAAAAGAATAGCTGCTGAGGCCGAGGGTTTGTCTGTTTGCCAGCCTGATGACGTCACGAATTTACGCGCGCAGCTTGGCGTTTGAGTTTTAGTTCAGGAGCGTTTTCATGTTTGATTTGACGGGCCAGTCGGCTCTCGTAACCGGCGCGACGGGTGGTATTGGCGGAGCGATTGCGCGGGCTCTTCACGCACAAGGCGCAACCGTCGCGATCTCCGGAACGCGTCGCGAAGCGCTTGAAGCGCTTGCCTCAGAGTTGGGCGCGCGTGTTCATATTTGTCCCGCGAATTTGTCGGACGCGGCTTCGGTTGAAGCGCTTGTACCATGGGCTCAAGAAGCGATTGGTGGTCTTGATATTCTCGTTAACAATGCGGGTATCACACGCGACAATCTTTTCATTCGCATGAAAGATGAAGAATGGTTCGATGTGATGCGAGTCAATCTCGACTCTGTCTTTCGCTTGAGCCGAGCTGCTGCGAAAACAATGATGCGTAAACGCTATGGCCGGATCATCTCGATCACATCGGTTGTCGGCACCACAGGCAATCCGGGGCAGGGTAATTATGCGGCCGCGAAAGCCGCGATTGTGGGTATGTCAAAAGCACTCGCTGCGGAAGTGGCAAGCAGAAACATTACGGTCAATTGCGTGGCGCCAGGCTTTGTCGCCACCCCGATGACCGATGAGCTCAATGAGAAACAACGTGAGTCGGTGATGCATAAAGTCCCGATGGGGCGCCTTGGCGAGCCTGGGGAAATTGCCGCCGCAACGCTTTATCTGGCGAGCCGTGAAGCCGCCTATATCACCGGTCAGACACTCCATGTGAATGGTGGAATGGCAATGATTTAAATGGGTTACGCAATTATTCTCGTCTAAAATTTGAATAAAAGGCCTATCTCGCCTTCAGCAATGGAGTGTGGTAAGCCTTGCCAAGTTTGGCCTCAGGGGCTTGACGTCGCGCTGATGGCGTCGTTTGAACGCTCCGAGGTTCAGGTTTCCTCCGGCTTTGCCTGCGGCCTTGATTGTGATCGGCTGCGAAGGCCGATTGTTTGAGGGAAACCGTGTCGGCGTTTGTGAAGAAGTAACAGCGGCGTCGCAACAGGAAGACAGTGAGGACATAAGGACATGAGCGATATCGCAGCCCGCGTGAAGAAGATTGTCATCGAGCATCTCGGTGTTGACGCCGACAAGGTCGTTGAGAGCGCCAATTTCATCGATGATCTCGGTGCCGACAGCCTCGATACGGTCGAGCTTGTGATGGCGTTCGAAGAAGAATTCAGCGTCGAAATCCCCGATGATGCGGCTGAGACGATCCGCACCGTGGGTGACGCAGTGGCCTTCATTACGAAGAAGTCCGCCTAATCCCCACTGGGGAAATTGATCGTGGATGTCAGAGCGGGGAGTTGAGGCCATGCGGCGTGTCGTCGTAACGGGGATAGGCATGGTTTCGCCGCTTGGCGGTTCCGCGGAATCCTCTTGGTCAAAGTTGCTTGCGGGCGAGAGCGGCGCCGTGAATGTCACGCGTTGTGACGTCTCGGATTTAGCCTCGCAGATTGCATGCGAAGTGCCGCGCGGTGATGGATCGGGCGGTACCTTCAATGCCAATGACTGGATGGATCCAAAAGATCAGCGCAAAGCCGATGAATTTATCGTCTTCGGCATGGCGGCGGCTACGCAAGCGCTCGCTGATGCGAAATGGGCGCCCTCTACAGATGAAGAGAAACATCGCACCGGTGTCATGGTTGGCTCCGGTATTGGTGGCATCGGCACGATCTACGAAACATCGGTGACCTTGTTCGAAAAGGGTCCGCGTCGCGTTTCGCCTTTCTTTATTCCGAGCGCGATTATCAATCTTGCCTCTGGTTGGATTTCCATTCGTCATGGGTTGAAGGGCCCCAATCATTCAGTCGTGACGGCCTGTTCAACCGGCGCGCATGCGATCGGTGATGCGTCGCGTCTTATCATGCTTGGTGACGCTGATGTGATGGTGGCCGGCGGCACTGAATCGCCGATCAATTGCATTTCGCTTGCGGGTTTTGCTGCCTGCCGCGCCTTGTCGACGAATTTCAATAATGATCCGAAGCGTGCTTCACGCCCCTATGACAAGGATCGTGATGGGTTCGTGATGGGCGAGGGCTCAGGCGTCGTTGTGCTCGAAGAACTCGAACATGCGAAAGCGCGCGGTGCAAAAATTTATGCCGAGATTGTCGGCTATGGCATGTCAGGCGATGCCTATCACATTACATCACCGGCTGAAGATGGTGATGGCGCTTATCGTTGCATGTCAGCTGCGTTGAAGCGCGCAGGACTTCAGGCCTCTGACATTGACTACATCAATGCGCATGGCACATCGACACCTTTGGGCGATGAAATCGAATTGCGCGCGGTTGAGCGATTGCTTGGCAATGACACGACGAAAGCGTCGATGTCTTCAACCAAATCGGCCACGGGACATTTGCTCGGAGCAGCCGGCGCAATTGAAGCGATTTTCTCCATTCTTGCGATCCGCGATCAAAAAGTGCCGCCGACGCTTAATCTCGACAATCCATCAGTTGAGACCGCGATTGATCTTGTGCCGCACAAAGCAAAATCACGTAAGGTGGAGGCGGTTTTATCCAATTCATTCGGCTTCGGGGGTACAAACGCCTCGCTCGTCTTCAAACGATACGAGCCGTAAGCCCCATGGTCGCCGCAATTTCGGTATTCAAGCTTTGAAGGCCGCGTTGGGGTTTTAGAAACGGATGACCGAAGACAAATTGACCGTCGGAAATGATAAAGTGGACGCGGATCAAAAATCCGCGTCGGCTAATGATATGCTTGCGGTTGTCTCGCAGACCGATGGCGTTCCCGCTACTCAAGCCGATGCGTTGACCGTTAACCGCAAATATGAAACGCTACAAAACGAGGCCGTTGAAGGCGCATCTTCATTACCAAGTCCTGTCAGCGAAATGGTGAGACCAAAGCCGCGCGGATTTATGCGTCGGATGATGGTCCGAAGTCCTGCAGCCGCCATTCATCCCGAGACCGTTCCTGAGCCGCCACAACATGTAACGTCCGAAAGAAAAGAAAGACCGCTCACAAATTTCTTGAGCGGGCTTTTGTCTTTCATAGCGATTGTTGCCGCTTGTCTTGCAGGCCTTTTTCTCTTGGCCGAGCGACAGATTTATGCACCCGGTCCACTCGATGACGATAAAGTTGTTCTCGTGCGCGGAAGCACGGCGGAGGTTATTGATCGATTGGAACGCGAAGGCGTGATTGATAAAGCGTTTTTGCTCACGCTTTACTGGCAACTGACTGGTCATTCTTCACAAATCAAAGGCGGTGAATATCAATTTAAAAAAGAAGCAAGCCTTGATCAAGTAACCAAGACACTTATCGAAGGCAAGACCATCAAACATTCACTGACGATAGCTGAAGGCAAAACGTCTCAAGAAATTGTTGGGCTTCTTCTCGCTGATATAAATCTAGCCGGTGAGGTAAAAGACATTCCACGTGAAGGAACACTGCTGCCAGAAACCTATAAATTTGATTATGGTATGTCGCGCTCGAAAATTATTGAGCATATGACGCAAGAGCAAATGAAGCTCGTGCGGGAAATTTGGGCGAAGCGCGACCCTGATCTACCACTCGCGAGTCCGCAAGATCTCGTCATCCTCGCCTCAATCGTTGAAAAAGAAACAGGTAAAGCTGATGAACGGCCACGCGTTGCTGGTGTGTTTGTAAATCGTCTGTTGAAAAAAATAAGACTCGAATCCGATCCGACCGTTGTTTACGGCTTGGTTGGCGGGAAGGGATCTTTGGGGCGCGGTTTGACGAAATCAGAGCTCGATCAACCAACGCCCTATAACACCTATACATTGCCGGGCTTGCCTGTAGGTCCCATTACAAATCCTGGGCGTGCGGCGCTTGAAGCGGTTGCCAATCCCTCGCGCACGAAGGAACTTTTCTTTGTTGCTGATGGAGCTGGCGGTCACGTTTTTGCCGAAACCTATGAGCAGCATTTGAAGAATGTAGCGAAGTGGCGGCAAATCGAAGGACAAAAAGTCGATACAGCACCGGTTGTGACAGCGCCCTCAACGAATAACACAACGAGCAGTTCGACCAAGACGACGACATCTAGCGAAACACAAGCGCCTACAACCGTCAAAACCAACACGCCAACCAAGGCGCCTACAAAACCGCCTAAGAAAAAAGCCGTCAATCCGGAAACAGGAGCAAAGACAGCGCCGGCTCCAGATTGAACTTCGTTTGGATTGATTGAAGTCTTTTTGATTTTGTTTGCTTGAGGAGTGCCGCATCAATGATTGCCCATTTTGCGAATGAGCAGATCGCACGTCGCGGTTTGATGTTTGTACTTTCATCGCCCTCAGGTGCTGGCAAAACAACTTTGACACGTCTCTTGCGTGAACAGGAGCCAAGTCTGATTTTGTCAGTGTCTGTGACAACACGGAAACGTCGTCCAAGTGAAGTCGATGGCGTTCATTATCATTTTATACGCGAATCCGAGTTCTTCGCGATGCGCGAGTGCGGTGCGCTTTTGGAATCGGCCCATGTTCACGGCAATCATTATGGGTCACCGCGTGATCGTGTTGAACAAGCTTTGAATGAAGGAAAAGACGTTCTTTTCGATATTGATTATCAAGGTGCGCAGCAATTAACCGCGAGTTCGCCTGATGATGTGGTCAGCATCTTTATTCTGCCGCCTTCCATGCAGGAATTGCGCGCCAGATTAGAAAGACGTGCAGAGGACTCGGCAGAAATTATTGAGAAACGCTTGGCCGCTGCGCGCAAAGAAATCAATAGCTGGCGTGATTATCGTTATGTTTTGGTCAATGATGATTTAGATAAGACCTTCTTACAACTTCGTATGATCCTCGCCGCTGAAAGATTAAAGCGTGAGAGGCAAACAGGGCTTGAGCCCATTATTGATCGATTGGTCGATCAATAATCATTTTGAAGTCAACGCTTGAGCCAAAGCGACGAATTGATCAATCGTTACCGTTTCGGCGCGCGCGGTGGGATCAAGTCCTACGTCCTCGCAAAGTGTGATGGAATCCACGCCTAGGCTCTTCAAACTTTGACGGAGCATTTTTCGTCTCTGACCAAAAGCTGCTTGTGTCACGTGCGCAAGCATTTTCGGATTGCAAACAGTAGGATTAACTCGCGGCGTAACTCTAACAATGGAAGAAACAACCTTCGGTGGTGGTGTGAAAGCTTGCGGTGAAACATCAAACAGAATTTTTGCGTCCGTTCGCCAACCACAAAAAACACCCAACCGACCATAATTATGCGGCGTATCTGGAGTAGCGACGATGCGTTCAGCCACTTCACGCTGGAACATTAAAACCAGATCATTGAAAATTGGCGGCCATTCAGCGCTATCGATCCATTTCATCAATAATGCAGTGCCGATATAATAGGGTAGATTGGCGATGATTTTTATTGGGCCTTCATGATCAAGTGACGCAAGATCAAATGTAAGGGCATCGCCTTCCATGATCGTGAGGCGACCTGGATAGTGGGCCGCGATTTCTTCTAACGCGGGAAGGCATCGATGATCTCGTTCGATGGCGATTACATGTTTTGCACCGGTAGCCAAAAGCGCACGTGTTAATCCGCCTGGACCAGGACCAACCTCAAGAACCGTCGTATCATCAAGAGGGCCTGCTGATCGCGCGATGCGGGACGTCAGATTAAGATCAAAGAGAAAATTTTGACCCAGTGCTTTTTGGGCGTTTAATCCGTAACGGGCGATAACATCCCGGAGCGGAGGTAAAGCATCGATCGACACTTATTGTTGACCTACAAAATCACCCACTTCTTTTTTGGTCTCAATGGTGCCCAGAGAGCGCAATGTTAAGCGGACGAAGATGGTTTGATCTTGGGTTGTTGTTCCCGTCGCATAGGGTTCGCGCCCAATATAGGATAGCGAAAGATCAGTACACTCATCATGATAGGTTGCCGATGCAGAATAAGCTGCCATGAAAGTTCTCGGCAAATCGGGATTAGAAAGATATCGGGTTAACGCAAAAAGCGTATTGCCCGAGACACTCCAATTTGGCGTGAAGCGATAAGAGGCGCCTATCCCTAAACCTTCGCGTCTTTTCGTGATGCCTACATTGGGTTGTGCGGCATAATTTGCATAAATCAAGCTTGTCGCTAGGTCGCCAATGTTCGCTCTATTTTCCAACTCAAATCTTTTTGCATTTAAACCGTCGGGATCAAATCGCCCACGTGCAGTAAACGAGTAATTTGTTTTTGGAACAAGTTGAAATCTGGAGACATAATCCGATGTTGTTTTATCGAGACCTGAATCGGTTCCTTCGAGAGCGAGGCCGCGTTGAGCAAAAGAATTCTGTCCTGCCAATTGAACCGATTGACCAACCAACATATTCATCTGTGCGCCATTGATAAGCCCGAGCGAATATTGAGCACCGTAATTAGCGCGGGTTCCGCCTTCAACGCGGTCATATCCTGTATATTTGTCGACAGAGAACAAATTGGTGTCATCAAACACCAAACTTTGTGAATCCTCATTGGGAAGATTGCCGATATTGCGTTCGTCAGGACGAGAAATGACCTGAGCGATCGGTTCCAATATATGCGAACCAAAAGATGATGCGGCGACAAAAGGAAAGCGATAAGTCATTCCAATTGTACCCATCGCTCGTGTCATGCCTTGGTTGCCTGTTGATAAGAAACTATCTTGGGCTGCGTTCGCGGTACCGTTGCGGAAAAGCGTTGTATATGCCGCATCGCCGCGCATAGATGCAAAAGGCGTCCATGATTGCCCGATGGGATCAATGAAGCTCCGACGCCATCCGATTTCCGTTGTGTAACGGCTATAGTTGCCGCCGATCCCGCGCATGAAACAATTTGTTTTCGTGGGGCTAGAACAACTTCCCGACAAAGTTCCAAAATCAGCTTCGAGGCGCGACAAATTTGTGAAGTTCGCATTCAACGCCACTTCACCGCCGATCGCGCCTCCCAAGTGATACCGCCGATCATAATCAACAACAGGCAAGATCAGCGGTTGAATACTCTGATTATCTTCTGTCAGCAATGTTTGAAAATAATAGGTTCGTGCGTCAAATATACTGTTCTTATCTTCGCCGTGCAGATAGGCGGTTGATGTTGACTCACGTTTGATAGTGCCAAGTTGAGTAACAGATGGAGAGTCAATTCGGTAATTTTGATAAAACCATTTGTCGGACACATAAGCGAGGTCCCAACCCCATTTCCATCGCGAATTGATCGGAAAAGCACCAATGGTTTCGATATAACCACGCACGCGTTGATCGCCAGCACCATTAGGCGATGATAAAAAAGCAACCTGATCATTTTGAGAGATGAAGGCGCCATTAATTGTATAGGTGCCCGTATTAAGTCTCTGCCGCCATTCACCCGCAAGCAATAATCCCTGCCGAGAAAAATAGGTGGGCGCGATCGTAAAATCTTTGTCAGGCGACACGACATAGTAATAGGGGAGGCTTAGACCCTGTCCGAGTGTCGATGTTGCAGAATAAACTGGATTAAGAAATCCTGATTTGCGCGAAATCGTGTTATCTGGTGCCGAGAAATAAGGGAAATAGGCGACGGGTACACCAGCGACGTCAAGCGTAGCGTCTTCATAATAGATGACCTTCTCAACTTGATTATGAATGATCCGGCGCGCCTTAACCTGCCAGAGTGGGGGCTTTGTCGGATCTTCTTTGCACGCGTCGCAAGCTGTATAGGTGCCTCTTTCGAAAATTGTTTGGCGGCCGGCAATGCGTTCCGCCCGCGGGGCAACGAAATGCGTGTTGTCGATCGTGTCGACCCGCATTGATTTGATGAACCCATCGTGGAACTGGTCGGCAAGTTCCAGTGAATTGGCGCGTACCACTTGACCATCAGGCTCGGTCAAAACAACATGTCCCTCGGCAAAGACCCGCTCGCTATCACTGCGATAGATCACCTGGTCCGCTTCGAGAATTTTACCCTTGTAATAGAGCTTCGCATTGCCGCGTGCCGCAATCGTCTTTTTGTCCGTGTCATAGACGATTTCATCGGCGTCAACGGTCAGCTTGTCGGACTTAGCGGTATTTGCGGGCGGTGTCGACTGTGCCTGAGCTTTGGACGCGAGAAAAACGCCCGCCAAAAGCATGGCGAGACAAAATGCCCAAGCTATTGAAACAGCTCGGATTTTGGCCAATTGGGCATTCAAAGCGCGTGTTCGCTCGGCAAGTCTTTCATCCGTCCTCAAGATACAGCAAGACGAGGGTGCAGAGCAAACCCGTAGAGAGGGGCGGGAGGAACGAAGCGAGAATAGGGTTAAGCAATCCATTCGCGCCAAAATCACCCGCAACTTTGGCAAAAATGTAGAAGGCAAAGCCGCCGCCGATGCCGCCAAGAATAGAGAGCGGCCGAAGACCGGTTCGGGCGAAACGTAGGCTGACGGTCGCCGCTATCAGAACCATGACTGCCAAAACGAGAGGGCGGGCGATCAGCAATTGAAATTGTTGCAGATAACGCGTGGCATCAAGGCCAGCAGCTGTTGTGGCGCGGGCCCAACCGGGGAGATCATAAATCGAGATTGTGTCCGGCTCCGAGAGAGATTGTTTGACCTGTTCGCGGGTCAGATAAGTTGCGAGCTCAAAGACATCATGACGTTCCGGTGCCGTTCCAGGAGAGAGCACACGCGCATTCCGCAACATCCATAAACCATCGTTGAGATGGCTATTGGGGGCTTCAACACGGTGGATGAATTGCCCTTGGCGGTCGAATTCAAAAACCGTCATACCGCGGAAGTCACCCGACTCGAGATCGGCAAGATCCGCTCGGATGATCGCTTCTCCATCCACATTTTTCTGACGAAGCCAGATGTTTTTTGGTTTTGTCGGCTGATCATCTGCGCTCGAGCGAGCCATGACCGCGTCAGCTTTGGATTTGAGTGTCGCCGAAACCGGATTGAGAATCAAAGTTCCCGCCGCACCGACGAGAAGTGCGGCGATCAAGGGTGCGGTGATCATATGCCACACCAACATGCCTCCGGCACGGACCACCACCAATTCGCGGCTTCGCGCAAGGGATAAAAAGGCAAAAAGCCCACCAAAGAGCGCTGCGAATGGCAGCACTTGTTCTGCGACCGACGGCGTTCGCATTAAGGCGAGTTCGGCAGCAAAGATCAAGGCGTTGGCTGAAGCATCATTCGCAATACGAGTGAGTTCAATAAGATCAAGAACAAAAATCAACGCGGCAATGATTCCAAATACTGAAAGGATCGAGAGGCTGAATCTTTTTAAAAAATAGTGGAACAGAACCGAGAGCGACAGGGTCATATTGTCTGCCCCGAGGGTTTCGAAAACTGAGTGCGAATAAAAATGCTAAGCCCTTCGCGTCTTGAAAGTTGATGGCCAAATAATGCATCCATCAAGAAAATGAGCATTGCGCAAAATATTGGAAAAGCAATTGCAATCTCAAGATAGAACGGCAAATCTTTGCTATTCACAATCAACACAAACCCACCCACGCGAATGAGCGCTGCTAAGAGAATTGTATAAAGAATCGCGCTTAAACGATGCGTGCGAGCGGATCGCGGTCGCCCAATGAAGGCGAGTGCCAGACAAGCAAATGGAAACACGTAAAGAGGTGTTGCGAAGCGATCGGCTAATTCTGTTTCGATGCGGATCAAATCTGCGCTTGTCTCACGACCTGATTGATAGGTTTGTAGGAGATCGAGCGTCAGGCGCTCATGCGGCGAATAAGTAATTTCACCGTTGCCGGGCGCAAGTTGGGTGAGGTCAAGGGCGTAACGTTGAAAGGTCACAATACTGGCGTCACGGTTGCGTGGTGTCTCGCGTTGCACGCTACCATTTTCAAGAACGAGATAATTGCCCGATGACTCATTCACGATCCGTCCGCGTTCAGCTACATAAACAAGCACCAATTCCGGATCACGTTTATCCTGAATGAACAATCCGAGAAGCGTGTCGCCCGCGCGTTCACGGTAATGGAAAATGACATTGGCCTCGAGTTCATTAAAGCGTCCCGCTTTGATGATTTTAGTTAAAAAATCAGAGCGGATTTGCGTGACCATAACACGCCAGAGATTGATGCTTTCAGGCACAAGTTTGAGCGTTAGAAATCCCGTAAAAAGGGACCCGATAAAAGCCGCGATCAAAAGCGGTTTGAGCAATCGAAAAGGCGAAATGCCCGCAGACGCCAAGACGGCCAATTCGCTTTCCTTATTTAATCGATTTAGCGTGAGGATGAAGCCGATCAACAGGGCCACCGGCGCGATGATTGCGGCCATTGCGGGCAAGGTCAAAAGCGTCATCGTAAAGAATTTAAGGACCGATTGGCCCTGTGTGGTCATGAGATCAATTTCATGAAGGGCTTGACTGATCCAAATGACACCTGAGAGCGCCAAAAGGGCCCAAAGGCTCGTCGCGCCGATCTGGCGAATAAGATAGCGGTCGATCAACGACATAATGGGCGCCTTGCCTAGCTGGACGCCTTGCAGAGGCGACCTGATTGATGCAGAGCTAGCAAGGTCGCCCCCGCAAGATCAAGCATTGTCTTGGGATTTGGTATGGGGGCCTGAGTATTTACGCGATTATTCGGGAGAATTTTATGGCCGCCATGCTCAAGATTGGCTTTGCTTCACCGGCATTGGATACGACCGGAACATTGGTCCTGTTTGTGGGAAGTGATTTGGAGTTGAGCGCGGCCACACGCAAGCTCATTGGCACGGCAGGCGTTGGTACCATTAAACGCGCTTTTTCGGCTGAAAAATTCAAAGGCAAAGAGCGTTCGACCCTGGTCATTCCCGCGCCGCAAGGTTTCGAAGTGGATCGGCTTGTGATTATCGGCTTGGGCAAGGAAGCGGAACAAGAAAAGGCCGATTATGTTCGCCTTGGCGGTGTGATCGCTTCGGTCCTGGGGTCTGCCAGCAAAGCATCAATCCTGTTGGAAGGTCCGGCGAAGTGGCGTGCGGACGCAGAAGCGGCTGCTGATATCGCTTTTGGTTTAAGACTGCGTCATTATCGCTTCGACAAATACAAAGCGAAAAAACGTGATGCGGGAGATGGCGAGAAAGCTGATCAACCGATCAGCGTGACAATCCATCTTGAAGATCCGGTTGCTGCTAAACGAGTTGTCCGGTCACGCGAAGCGGTCGGATCGGGCGTTGAAATCGCGCGTGATCTCGTGAACGAGCCGCCGAATGTTCTTGATCCCGTTGAATTTGCAAAGCGCGCGAAAGAGCTCGAGAAGCTTGGTGTTGACATCAAAATTCTCGATGAAAAGCAGCTTACAAAGATAGGCATGCGCGCGCTTTTGGGTGTGGGACAAGGATCCGAGAAAGAAAGCCGCGTTGTGATTATGCGCTGGAACGGCGCCAAAGCGAAAAAGGGAGCCAAAGCACAACCGGTTGCCTTCATCGGGAAGGGCGTTGTGTTTGATACGGGCGGTATTTCCATCAAGCCTGCGCAAGGCATGGAAGATATGAAGGGTGATATGGCAGGTGCTGCCTGTATTGTCGGATTGATGCACGCGCTAGCAGCTCGCAAAGCCAAGGTGAATGCGATCGGTGCGATTGGCCTTGTTGAGAACATGCCCGACGGCAATGCGCAACGTCCTGGCGATATTGTGACATCGCTTTCGGGTCAAACGATTGAAATCATCAATACGGATGCGGAAGGCCGTCTCGTTCTGGGTGATGTACTTTGGTATGTGAAGGAGACCTACAAGCCGAGTTTCATGATTGATCTCGCGACATTAACCGGCGCCATTCTGATTGCGTTGGGACAGGAATATGCTGGTTTGTTCTCGAATGACGATACACTCGCCGAAAGACTTCACGCGGCAGGTCAAGCCACAGGTGAAGGCGTATGGCGTCTGCCGTTAGGTGCGGCTTATGACAAAATGATCGACTCAAAGTTTGCCGATATGAAAAACACGGGTGGTCGTTTTGGCGGATCGATTACGGCGGCGCAATTTCTGAAGCGCTTTGTTGGCAACACACCTTGGGCGCATCTCGATATTGCAGGAACAGCGATGTCGTCGCCCGAGACCGATATCAATAAGAGTTGGGCTTCTGGCTGGGGCGTTCGGCTGCTTGATCGGCTCGTTGCTGATTATTACGAAGATCGGGATTGAAAGCGCGCGGACTGATCGCTTCATGGTCACGATCTATTATAATCCTTCGTGCGGAACATCGCGAAACACATTAGCAATGATCCGTACTGTTGGAATCGAGCCGACGGTCATTGAGTATCTCAAAATGCCGCCATCACACGTTGAGATCAAGAAACTTGTTCGGTTGATTGGCGAGCCGCTGCGTTCGCTTATTCGCGAGAAGGGGACGCCTTTTCATGATCTCGGTCTTGGTCGCGCCAATATTTCCGACGATGAATTGCTCGAAGCGATTGGACAACATCCGGTTCTGTTGAATCGGCCGATTGTTGTGATCGAGAAAGGTGCCGCTTTGTGTCGTCCTTCCGAGCGCGTTCTCGATTTACTGCCTCAGTCGCTTACAGAAGATTTTGTTAAAGAGGATGGTGAAATTGTGCGCGTTGGTGGTGGCAATCCGTCATGACCGAGATCTTTTTTTATCATCTCGAGCGGCAACCGCTCGATCAGGTCTTGCCCTCACTACTTGAAAAAACACGTGAAAGGGGATGGCGTGCGGTGATCAGAACGGCTACCTCTGAGCGCGCCGCAATACTTGATGAACATCTTTGGGCTTATCGTGAAGAGAGTTTTCTTGCTCATGCTTTGGCTTCTAACGCTGGTCCCGGTGAAGAGCCAATTGTGATTGCGATTGACGAGGCGAATCTCAATCAGCCGCAAGTGTCATTTCATATCGAAGGGGCGCCTTTGCCCAAGTCGCCGCAAGCTTATGAACGTATCGTCGTCTTGTTTGATGGCAATGATGCAGCGTCATTAGAAACTGCGCGCACTCAATGGAGAAACATTCGTGATCAGGGGTTAGCGGCGACCTATTGGCAACAAAATGAGCAAGGTCGCTGGGAGAAAAAAGCGTAAGGCGTTTTCTGAAACTTTTGATGGCTAAGCATTTTCTTCAAGTTCTGCCGTCAAGGTCAACCATTCTTCTTCAGCGGCTGCAAGATTGGCGTGAAGTTCGGCCTGCTGCCGTGACAATGTTGCCGCCTTTTCAGGGTCCTTTTTAAACGTTTCTGGATCGACCAATACCGCGTCCACGCGTATAATCAGATCTGTCATTTTTTGCATCCGTTGTTCGGTAGCTTCAATCTTCTTTCTTATGCTTCCAGGATTTACCTTCTTAACGGATTTTGAAGTTTCGCCATTGTATGCTGGTTCAGCTTTACGCTCCGATTTTTGTGATACTGGTGTTTCAAGAATTTTTGCTCGATAGGCGTCAAGATCGCCATCGAAAGGTTTGACTGTGCCATTGCCCACGAACCACAAGCGGTCCGCGCAGGATTCAAGCAAAAAGCGATCATGCGAAATCAAAATGATCGCGCCCTCATAATCATTGATGGCGTCCATAAGTGCGACGCGTGAATCAATATCGAGATGGTTCGTCGGCTCATCGAGAATAAGAAGATGCGGACCATGAAAGGTTACAATCCCCATTAGTAAGCGCGCTTTTTCACCGCCAGATGAAGAGGTGATCGGCGTATCCGCGCGGGCGCCTGAAAAGCCAATCCGCGCTACACGCGCGCGTGTTTGTGCTTCGCTAGCCTCAGGCATAAGCGCGCGAATATGCGTATAGGGTGTTCCTGTCGGTGTTAATTCATCAAGCTGATGTTGCGCGAAATAGGCAACGGTCATTTTCGAAGACTTTTTAATTGCTCCTGAGAGAGGGTCCAAGCGTTCACCAATCAGTTTTGCAAAGGTCGATTTGCCGTTACCATTGGATCCGAGAAGTCCAATGCGATCATCGTCGGCAATAGAAAGCGACAAGCGCGAAAGCACAGGTTTGTCATTATACCCCACGCTAACATTTTCAAGCGCAACAAGTGGCGGGGAGAGCGGCCGTTCGGGTGAGGGGAACTCAAAAGGCAACACATCACTTTCGATGATCGGCGTGATCATTTTGAGTTTCTCTAATCTCTTTACACGCGATTGCGCTTGGCGCGCTTTAGACGCTTTGGCTTTGAAGCGAGTGATAAAGGCTTCGAGATGTTTACGTTCTTCAGCTTGTTTCTTGGCAAAGCGTGCTTGAACTTCTTGTTCTTCCGCGCGCTGCTTTTCAAAATTGTCATAGCCGCCTTTGTAAAGGCGCAATTTTCCTTCTGAGAGATGCATGATCTGGTCAACTGATTGATTGAGCAAATCACGATCATGGCTGATTACGATCACCGTATGCGGGTAGCGCGCCAGATAATCCATGAGCCAGAGCGTGCCCTCGAGATCGAGATAATTGGTCGGCTCATCGAGAAGCAAAAGATCAGGTGCGGAGAAAAGAACAGCAGCAAGGGCCACGCGCATACGCCACCCGCCCGAGAAATCCGAGCAGGGGCGAAGTTGTGCTTCAGAATCAAAGCCTAGCCCGTGGAGCACGGACGCCGCGCGAGTAGGTGCCGAATGGGCATCGATATCGGCAAGCCGGATGTGAATTTCAGAAATTCTTGTGGGGTCTTTTGCGGTCTCGGCCTCGGCGAGCAGCGCGGTGCGTTCGGTGTCAGCCGCCAGAACCGTATCGATGAGGCTCTCGGGGCCACCGGGTGCTTCTTGGGCTACCGAGCCGATCCGAAACCCGCGAGAAAGTTGGATTTCGCCGGATTCCGGCCCTATTTCGCCCCTTATCAGTCGGAAAAGGGTTGTTTTCCCTGTTCCGTTACGACCCACAAAGCCGACGCGCGCGCCGGTCTGAATGGTCGCTGAGGTCTTTTCGAAGAGGGTTCGGGCGCCGAGCCGATAGGTAATGTCGTTCAAAATGAGCATGGCGCGCCTCTCTTGAACGAAGCTTTATCGGGGAGCAAGGTATCTGCGTTAATCCTTCCTGCAAGAAACGCCTTGAAGGATCACGCAACAGGACATACACCATGTCTCGCACATTGGTACCGGGGCTTAGCGCAGTCTGGTAGCGCATCTGCTTTGGGAGCAGAGGGTCGCAAGTTCAAATCTTGCAGCCCCGACCAATGGGCAAAATGGTTGTTAAAGGGATGGTTTTTCGATGACGGCCCGTATTTCCCGCCCCGCAAAGACTGCCATGCAGTCAGGCAAAGCCAAATCCGATCGTTGGCTTTTGGAATTTGTTCCGGAGTATCCTGGTCAGGTTGATCCCTTGATGGGCTGGTCAGGCACCGTGGATATGCAGACTCAGGTCAAATTGTGGTTTGCAAGCCGTGACGAAGCCATCGCTTATGCCGCCCGCCACGGGATCGCCGCGCAGGTGGAAGAGCCGCAAGACGCCAAACGTCGTGTCATGTCTTATTCAGATAATTTCAAATGCAACCGGATCGGTTCTTGGACGCATTGAGGCGTCAGAATTGAGTCTCACGTCCTGATCGGCTATGAGATCTGGCAGCGAGGAGGGCTTTTTGACTCCATAGCTCAGCTGGATAGAGCAGCCGCCTTCTAAGCGGCAGGTCGGAGGTTCGAATCCTCCTGGGGTCGCCACCCTCTTATTTGGGGCCTTTTTTCGTGACTTATCACTTTCCGTCTTTTCTCGTCGATCTCGATGCGGTGCTTGAACATGGCTTTGATCTCTTGACGAAAGCGGTGCGTCTTCGTTCAGCGCCCATGCATACGCCTGTTGTCTCGACGATTGGACGCGATGGTCGCCCGCGCGCACGCGTTGTGGTTCTTAGAGCTTTTGATCGCGACCGCAGACAATTGCGTTTTCATACCGACATTCGTTCTGACAAATTTCACGAGCTTCATGTCGATCCGCGTATTGCCATTACTTTTTATGATGCTGAAGAAAAAATTCAGCTTCGCATCGAAGGGCGAGCAACACTTCATCAGAATGATGAGAGTGCCAACGCGGCTTGGGCATCTTCTCAGCCGATCAGCAAGCTCTGCTATGCGGTTGAACCGGGCCCCGGAAATCCAATCGGCGCGCGCGATGATTTTTATTTGCCGCGTGACAGAGAGGAAAGCGAGACAGGCCGCGCGTATTTCGCCGCCGTTATTGTGGCGATTGATGGAATGGATTTCTTATGGCTTGGCGCCGCTGGCAATCGCCGCGCGTTGTATAAGTTTGGAGATTATCAATTCGACGCGCGCTGGGTTGTGCCTTAGGCGTTATGCGCGGCACGAAGGCGTGCAAACCCCGCTTCAAGATCCGCCTTAAGATCCTTTGTATCCTCGAGACCAATTTGGATGCGCAGCGCCGGACCGCCCGGATTCCATTTCGTAGCCGTGCGATAGGTCGCGCAATCAAATGGAACAATGAGGCTCTCAAAGCCACCCCAAGAATAACCCATGCCGAAGAGTGCCAACCCATCAAGCATGGCTGCAACGGCATTTTGTGAGGCGGGCTTCAGAATAATCGAGAAAAGACCGGATGAGCCTGAGAAATCACGCTTCCAGTTTTCGTGGCCGGGACAATCTTCAAAGGCAGGATGAAGAATTTTTGCGACTTCAGGCTGCGCTTTCAACCAATGCGCAATTTCAAGTGCGGCGCGTTCTTGTTCTTTGAGGCGCAACAACATTGTGCGCATGCCGCGCAGTGCCAGGAACATATCTTCGGGGCCCGCGCAGATCGCCATCGCATCATAAGTGTCACGTAAATTTTTCCATGTGCGTTCATTCGCTGAAACGAGACCAAGCAAAATATCCGAATGGCCTGAGAGATATTTTGTGCCTGCTTCAATAGCGAGATCGACACCTTTTTCATGCGGGGAGAAAAAGAAGGGTGTCGCCCATGTATTGTCCATCAACACAACCGTACCGCGATCATGTGCGACGCGCGCGATGCCCGGTACATCTTGCACTTCAAAGCTTTGCGAACCGGGGGCTTCTGTGAAAACGGCTTTTGTGTTGGGCTTGAAAAGGGATGCGATGTCTTCGCCGATCATCGGATCGAAATATGTTGTCTCAACCCCAAATCTTTTAAGCAGGCCTTCGCAAAACACACGTGTGGGCCGATAGACACTATCGGTGACAAGAAGATGATCGCCCGCTTTCAAACAGGAGAGAAGTGCGACGGAAACTGCGGCCAATCCGGAAGGAACACAGACTGTTCCTGCTGCTTTGGCAATTTCCGTCCACGCCATTTCGAGCGCATCGCTCGTCGGCGTACCTTGCGTTCCGTAAATATAACGGCCCGTTCGATTGAGGAGGACCTCCATCGTTGGAGACAGAACGGTCGATCCCCGATAAATCGGCGTGTTAATAAAGCCATGTTGCTCCGAAGGATCGCGGCCGGCATAGACAAGCTTGGTGCGGTCGGCGAGGCGCGAAAACGCTTCTTGCGTCATTTTGTCCTTCATGGCGTAGCCTTTTCTTCCAAATTTTGGGCATAGGGCTGATATTTTGTTCTTCCGGTCAAGTTTTTGTCGCGATTTTATTGTTGAGGGTGCGTATTTTCCTTGACCTTCCTCTCCGGTTCAAAAATTAATGTCTGCCATGCCTGAGAGGCATGGATTGGGCGGCGCGTGTGGTGCGCCCAAAACTCTGGAGGACTAAATGAAGAAACTGATCGCTGCGGCCATCGTGGCTGCTGCCAGTGTCGGTCTTGTGTCAGCGGCATCTGCCGGCACGCTCGACAATGTGAAGGCCAAGGGACAACTCGTCTGCGGGTCGAACCCGGGTACAGCCGGTTTCGGTGTGCCGGACCAGAAGGGTAACTGGACCGGTCTTGACGTTGATTATTGCCGTGCAATCGCAGCGGCGATTTTCAATGACCCGACCAAAGTTAAGTTTGTTCCGCTTTCATCGAAGGATCGGTTCACCGCTTTGGCTTCTGGCGAAGTCGATGTGTTGATCCGCAACTCGACCTGGACCATGTCGCGTGAAACAACACTCGGTATCATCTGGGCCGGTGTGAATTTCTACGACGGTCAGGGTTTCATGGTAAACAAGAAGCTCAATGTGAAATCCGCTAAGGAATTGAATGGCGCGTCGATCTGCGTGCAACAAGGCACGACGACCGAGTTGAACTTGGCTGACTTTTTCCGCGCCAATAAAATGGAATATAAGGTTGTAACATTTGGAACCTCAGAAGAAACGTTGAAGGCGTATGATTCGGGTCGTTGTGACAGTATGACGACCGACCGTTCAGGGCTTGCTGCCGACCGTCTCTCGATGGCAAAGCCTGACGACCACATCATTCTTCCTGAAGTCATTTCGAAGGAGCCGCTCGGCCCCGTCGTTCGTCAGGGTGATGACCAGTGGTTGAACCTCGTGAAGTGGGTTCACTATGCCTTGTTGACGACAGAAGAACTTGGCATCACATCAAAGAATGTTGAGGAACAACTGAAGTCTGACAATCCGGAAACCAAGCGCGTTCTCGGCACTGAAGGTAAGTTCGGCGAGTCACTTGGCTTGTCGAATACTTGGGTTGTCCAGATCGTGAAGGGCGTCGGCAATTACGAAGAAATCTTCGAACGTAATGTCGGCCCGAACACGCCGATCCAGCTTGCTCGTTCGTCGAACGCGCTCTGGTCGAAGGGTGGCCTGCAATACGCACCGCCGATCCGCTAATCTAAAAAGACCGACGGGACTTGATAGTCCCGTCGGATTTGCTTTCTCTCCAGAAAATCAGGCGGTATGAAGTATGAGTGTCGGCGTTGAGGGGCGTCCGTCAGACTCGAGGATCGTTTTATATAACGACCCCAGAGCCCGTAGCATGTTTTTTCAGTTATTGCTTTTGGCTGCGATCGTCGCGCTCTTTTGGTTCGCGTATGACAATACGGTCACTAATTTAAAGAAGCGCAATATTGCACAAGGCTTTGCCTTCTGGGATGTTGAAGCGGGTTTCGATATTAGTCAGACTTTGATTTCATATAGTGCTGCATCCTCTTATGGCCGTGCCTTTTGGGTGGGTCTTCTTAACACGATGCTTGTGTCGCTTGTCAGCATCTTTTTTGCGACCATTCTTGGTGTGATTGTTGGCATCTTACGTCTGTCAAAAAACTGGCTCGTTGCCAAATTGGCGATGGTCTATGTTGAAATTTTTCGTAACGTGCCGCTACTGCTTATTCTCTACTTTTGGTATCGCGGCGTTTTGGGACTTTTGCCCGAGCCGCGTGAGTCCATAAAATTGCCGGCGGATATTCTTTTGAATACGCGCGGTCTATTGATGCCGAAGCCGATTTTTGCAGACGCCTTTATCTATTCTCTTATTGCGTTTGTTAGCACCGTGATTTTGGGCGCCGTTCTTTTCTGGTGGGCGCGCCGCGTTCAGGCGCGGACTGGCAAGCGACCAAATGCTGGATTGTTTTCAACCAGCATGATCATTGGTGTGCCGCTGATTGTCTTCTTTCTCTCCGGGTCACCATTAAGTTTCGATGTGCCTGTGCAAGGTCGTTTCAATGCGTCAGGAGGTATGACTCTCCCGCCTGAATTTGTATCAATGGTGATTGGGTTGACGACCTACACAGCGGCGTTCATCGCTGAAAATGTGCGCGCGGGTATCGTTGCCATTTCAAAAGGACAAACGGAAGCCGCGCAGGCCTTAGGCCTCAGTCACGGGCAGACCATTCGTCTCGTGATCATGCCGCAGGCACTTCGCGTCATTATTCCCTTGCTCAACAGCGAATATTTGAGCCTGACCAAAAACTCGTCTTTGGGTGTCTCGATCGGCTATCCTGATCTCGTGAATGTGTTCACCGGAACGGTTCTCAATCAAACAGGGCAGGCGGTTGAGATGGTTTCGGTGACCATGCTTGTCTATTTGACGCTCAGTCTTTTAACGTCAGCCTTTATGAATTGGTTTAATCGCCGCGTGGCGTTGGTGGAGCGCTGACATGAGTGGTTCGACGGAATTAAAATTTGTCCGCTCGCAGTTTAGCGATGCTTTGCCGCCACCGATGCGTATATCGGGTATTCTTCATTGGGCGCGAGAGAATCTTTTCTCGTCCGTGTTCAATACAATTCTCACGCTTCTCATTCTCTATGGTCTATTCCAAATCATTCCGGGAATGATTGATCGCTTAATCATCGATGCTGTGTGGACCGCTAACAGCAGCAAAGATTGTAATCCCGAAGTGCTTGGCAAAACCGTTGGCGTCTGTTGGGGTTTTGTGAATGCGCATTGGGGCTATTTCATCTTCGGTCAATATCCTGAGCCATTACGCTGGCGGCCGGAATTGTTTTTTGTGCTCGAGGCCGTAGGTCTGGTTTGGCTCCTAGCGCCGAGCATTCCGCGCAAAGATTGGGCGATGATTTATTTCTTTATCATTTTTCCGATTGTTGGATTTATTCTTTTGCATGGGTCTCCGGCGCTCGGGCTTCCGATTGTGCAAACTCACTTCTGGGGTGGTTTTCTCGTCTCCATCGTTATTGGCACAGTAGGGATTGTCATCTCGGTTCCGGTGGGGATTTTACTGGCGCTTGGTCGTCGCTCGCGCATGCCGGTCGCTCGCACGGCCAGCGTTGTGATGATTGAATTCATTCGCGGTGTACCGCTCATCACAGTTCTTTTCATGGCGAATGTGATGTTTCCGCTCTTTGTGCCTGAAGGCTGGCGTCCGGATCCGCTGTTGCGCGTGCTTGTGGGCGTCGCGCTCTTCTTCTCGGCTTATATGGCGGAAACCGTGCGTGGCGGATTGCAAGCGATCCCGCGCGGTCAATATGAGGCCGCTCAAGCTTTGGGGTTAAGCTATTGGCAAATGATGGTGAAGATCATCCTGCC